>JACDEA010000006.1 GCA_013816725.1 Actinomycetota bacterium | reverse complement strand
GGGCAATGGACGCCAGTCCCGTGGTCAACGCCTCCGGCCGACCATCGGGGTGGCTCGCATCGAGACGGCGAACCGTGGGTTCACCAGTTGGGACCGAGCCGGCGAGCGCGACCTGCACCGTGCGGTCGCGCGGTACCGCGGCAGAGAATGCAACCAGAAGGACACGCACCGTGGAGTCCGACCGCGACGCCATCGCCCAGAACCCGCCGTTGGGGTCGTCACCGGTCATCGGTAGTACTTGGCCGGCCAACCGGTTCCACAGGTCGAACGCGAACCACACCGGTTTGCGGACGCCACCAGCCGAGGCGGTCCCCCAATCGCCGCAGAACTCCCCTCGCGTGGGGTTGTGCGCCACGTCGGTGCAATGACGGTCGACACTGGCGAAGAACGCGCTGACGTCGACCGCGTGACGTTGCATCTCGACGAGCGCGCCCAGCGCGTGGGCGGCGCCGACATGTGAATCGTGGCGGCGATCGAGCCCACCCGAGGAGAGGTTCCATTCGGTGATGGCCAACGAAGGCAACGCCTCGCCAACCGGGGTAACCGCCCGCACGGCGGCGCGTACCACGTCGGCCCCTGCTCCCATGAGGACGGGCGTCGCGGCCGGATTCACGCCATGGTCCGCCTGCCACACCGCGATCGCCGCCGGGCTCGAGGTGTCCTCCGGTCCGTCGGGTCCGAGCAAGGGTGCGTTCGAGCACGCGTGCCACGACACGAAGTCCGGCGCGCGGCCGGCCGCCCGGGCCACGGTGACGAAGCCGGCGACGACAGCGGGGTCGGCGAACAGCGCGGCGGGGCCGCCGTATACGACGTGCACGGCCCGCCGCCGTTCGACGGCGACGACCGCCCGAACCTGAGCCCCAACGTCAGCGGCGAGCTCGGTCGGTAGCTGTCCGTGCGCCGCGGGAGGGAACTCTGGCTCGTTGCCCGATTCGATCCAGACAGGGCGGTGGCCGCGGCGAAGCCGGTCGACGTCGTAGTGCGTGAGAACCGCGGTGACGGCCGCTTCATAGCCGCATGAGCCGGCCTGGTTCGCCCACGGCGGCCGTTCGATCAGGACGAGCAGTGGTGTGGCACCGGTGCGCTCGACGGCGTCGACTTCGGCGTCGGCCGCGGCGAAATCGAACACGCCCGGCGCCGGCGCGACCCTACTGAGTCGCACCGCGAAACTGCGGACGACGCTCGGGCGCAGCGGGGCCACCGCTGCTCCGCCGGTCCGCCAGTTGAAACCGACCAGCCCGAGATTCACCGCGGCCCCGCGCTCGTCGGTGTGAACCGAGATGGTCGCGGCGGGGGCCTGCGCCGCGGCGGGGGCGCTCGACGCGAGGATCACCAGTGCGCCCGACACGGCGACACGCAGCGCCTTCCGCGCGGATTTTGGCACGCCTGCCGCGCCGAAATCCGCGCGGAAGCCGACGGAATCCACTCTGACCTGCTCGCGCGCGCCTATTCGTCGAGGCCGACCGGCTTGCCGTCGACGATCTGATCGAGATACTCGGAGAGTCCGTAGCCCACGCGTCCGTCCTCGAGTGTCCACTCGGTCATGCCCTCGGAGATGCGGGTTATGAGGCCCTCGCGGCGGTTGCGGAGAGGGATCAGGTTCATCACGCGTCCCTTCACCGTCCATGAGTCCTGACCGGCATGAAGCGTGGCTTCGATGGCGTCGTGGTACACGTCTTCGCCCGTCCATGACGTGGTGATCTCGACGTTGTCGCAGAAGCGGGTCTGGGTGCCGTCCCACACGAAGCCGCCCCGAGTACCAGGCCCGTCCTTGCGGGCGACCCGTGAGCCCATGAAGCCGAACGACGGACCGAAGTTGGCGGTGAGCCACCGGTAGTACCACGGCGCCTGCCAGTAGCGGGGACCCCACGAGTGGTCGCGCAACCCGAAGCCGTTGAGCGACCACGACTCGTCGCCGACGGTGACCGTGGCCGTGCCGGCGATCAGCTGCTCGTAGTGGCCGCGAGCGAACTCCTCGCCCGGCTTCTCGTGGCTGTGCTCGGGCTCGCCACCGACCATCGTGCTAACGCCGGTGTAGACGATGTCGACGGCACACTCGGCATAGGGGTTCTCGGTGAAGGCCTTCTTGGGGTCGGCCATGGCCAGCGGGTCGTCGAGCAACACGACCTTGCCTTCGTAGCGAACGCGCAACTCCTCGAATGGCGTGACCACGTCGAACTTCATGCCGCCGGCGTCGAACGCGTCGTTGCTCGAGATCTTCGGACGGTTGAACATGAACGCAACGCGGCCGTCGGGCAGATAGAGGCACGCCGTCATCTCCGCGGTGCCCTCGTTGGCCCGGTTGCCCAAACGGAAGAAGCCGCCGAGGCGGACCGACGGATCGTAGATGTTGAAGTACATGCTCTCGTTGAAGTTGGGCTCGGGACCCAACTCGTGCATGTATTCGTCTTCGGGATCGAGCCGCAGCGCCATGCGGCTCAGCCTACGACCGGGTTAGGCGTCGGCGACGAGTTGCGCCTGCAGCCGGCGCATGCCCTTTATCCAGCGGTCGTAGTCGTCGCCCTTGCGCTTGAAGTACTCGGCCACCTCGGGGTGGGGGAGGATGAGGAACGTCTCGGCCCGCAGCCCTTCGACGACGGCGTCGGCCACTTCTTCGGGCTGCTTCATGGCGCCGCCCCGCAGGACGACCTGGCCGCCGCCCTGGTCGAGCGCGCCGCGCAGCATCGGCGTATCGACGCCTTGGGGGCACAGGCAGGAGACCTTTACGCCGGCGTCGCCGTAGGTGATCGCGAGCCACTCGGCCAACGCGACGACCGAGTGTTTGGTGACCGAATATGGCGCGGCGCCCAGGTTGGTGAGGAGGCCGGCGGCCGACGCGGTGTTCAGCAGGTAGCCCTCGCCGCGCGCCACCATCGCCGGAATCACGGCGCGGGCTGCGTACACGTGGGCCATGAAGTTGACCTTCCAGATCCGGTCCCAGTCCTCGTCGGGGGTTTCGATACCGCGTCCCAGGCCGATGCCGGCGTTGCTGCAGAAGAGGTCGATGGGGCCGTAGGCCGCGGTCGTCTTGTCGACCAGCCTGACGACGTCGGCCTCGCGCGCCACGTCGGTCGACACGGCCAGGCCGCCCACCTCTGACGCCACCGCCAGCGCGTCGTCGCCGTTGACGTCGGCCACCACGACGCCTCTGGCGCCTTCGGCTGCGAACCGCCGGGCCAGCGCCCGCCCGATCCCGCTGGCCCCGCCGGTCACGACGACGACCTTGTCCTTTAGCTCCATGCATCGGAGCGTAGGGCTAGCTGCCGGCGGCGATCATTTCGTCGAGGCCGGCCTTCACGAGGCCGGCGAGGAGGTCGGGCTGCGTGACCGCGGCGGTATCGCTGTTGACCCCGATATCCATGCTGCCCCGGTACGACAGCAGCGTGACGTTGCACGCGGTTCCCGCCGTCGGACCCATCGGGTGGTTGCCCAGCACCCGACCGCCGGCCACGAACAGGTCGAACGGCGCCCCCCGCACGTTGGAGCAGGCGAAGTCGACCGTCTCGACCTGCGAGCGGGCCAGCCGAACGAGCAACGGCGAAGGAAGCGCAGTGAGCAACCCGCTGAGCGAACCAGCCACCGCCAGGGCCCGCTCGTCGCGCACGCCGCCGATCCGCTCCCGCACTGCGGCAAACCGCTCAGCGGGATCCGGCATGTCGACCGGCACGACGACGCGGGTCGGCGCGAACGCGTTGCCGCCCGAGGACTTGTCGGTGCGCGTGCTGATCGGCATCGACATCCGCAGCTCGTCGACCGGTGAGCCCAGCTCGCGGTGGTACGCGCCGAGGGCGCCGGCCACGCCGCTGACGTAGAGGTCGTTGATCGTGCCGCCCAGCTTCTTGGCCGCGGCCTTGGCTGCGTCGAGGTCGACGCTGAGCACGTCGAAGCGGCGCCCCATCGACCGCTTGCCCTGCCACAGAGGCGACTTCGAGGCGTCGGTCACGAGCAGCTGGCGCGACATCGACTGCGCCAGCCCGATCGGGTCCCGCGCAGTGTTCAGCAGTTCGCCGCCGACCCGGCGCACGGTGTCGAGGATGCCGGGGCCGGCGGCCTCGGCGGCAGGGCCGGGGTCGAGCGCCGGCTCGTCGGGTGCGTCGCGCTCGACGTCGAGGAACATGGCCGACATGCGGACGCCGCCGACGCCGTCGGTGATGGTGTGATGCATCTTGGCGAGGAGCGCGGCCCGCCCGTCGGCCAGACCCTCGACGATGGTGAGCTGCCACAGCGGGCGGGCGGGGTCGAAGGCGTCCTGGTAGGCGATGGCGGCGTCGTCGAGGAGCTGGCGGTCCGTCCCCGGTCCCGGTAGCGCGGCGTGGCGCACGTGGTACTCGAGGTCGAAGTCGGGGTCGTCCACCCAGGATCCACCCCGCCCGATCGGCGCCGTCTCGATGCGTTGGCGCAACCGGGGGATGCGCTCGACGGCCTGGGCCATGCGCCGGCGGAAGCGGTCGACGTCGGGGGCGCGATCGAGAAAGGTGACGTTGAGGAACGTCGAGCGCAGCACCGGGTCGCGCTCGAGCGACCACATGAGCGCCTCGGTGTCGCTGAGGTTGGTCAAGAGCGGATCAGCGAGCGATCTTCGTGTACTTGAACTCGTTGAGTTCCGGCGCGTCGTAGAGCAGATCGAGGACCTTCTCGATAGTCGCCGTGGCCAGGTCGCCGTCGCCGGCCGGCCGGGTCATGAGGCGGACGAACACCGCCCGATCGTCGACGATGAAGGTGGGCACGCCAAAGGCGCGCTGCTCGTCGACCAGCGCCTCGTGGGTCTTCTGGTATTCGGCCAAGGGGCCGCCGCCGTCGACTTCGGCGAAGACGACGTCGGGGTCGCCGCCGTGCAACCGCAGGACGTCGGCGATCACGTCACGTTCACGGATGTCGAGGGCCTCGTCGTGGCGGGCGGCGAACAGGGCGATGTGCACGTCGTTGAATGCGTCGGGGTACTTGTCGCGCACGACGAGCGCCGCCTGCGGAGCCAGCAGGGTGGAAGTCTTGCCCGGGTCGAACCACACGGGCGGATCGCCCTCCTCCACGTGGGCCTGGCTGAGGGAGAAGGGGCGGAAATCCACCTGCCATCCCGCGCCGGCCTCGAGGCCGGCGACCACGTGCTCGTGGGCGTTGCGGGCGAAGGGGCAGCGGTAATCCCACGTGATGGCGAATGAGCGGGTCATGGAAGCGTCAACCTTTCTGAGATGAGGAGGATTCCAGCGGCATAAGGCGCCGCCCTATCTGGCCGAGCACCAGGCCGACGCCGACGCCGACGATCACGTCGGAGGCATGGTGGATCTTCACGTAGATGCGGCTGGTGGCCACGACGGCGGCGGCGGCGAAATAGAGCGGTCCGAGCGGGTCGCCCTCGGACAGCAGCGTGGCCGCGGTGAATGCCGACGTGGCGTGCCCACTAGGGAAGCTCGACGTCCGCGGCGTGCGTAGACGCAGGGGGTGGATGAAGCCGTCGACCAGGAGCGGGCGCCGCCGCCTGAACAAGGACTTAATGCCGATGTTGACGATCAGCGACTCGAGCCCGACCCCGATCGCGGCGCGCACCGCCGCCCGCCAGTGGCGGCGGCCGCGTAGGCCGCGGGCGGCGGCGAGCAGGATCCAGAGCAGCCCGTGGTCGCCGATGGCCGATGCGCCGTAGAACAGGCGATCAGGGCCGCGTTGGCCGCGCCACCGGGCCAAGACGTCGTCAACGGTGTTGTCGAACTCGGCGACGAGCCGGCGATCCATGTGGCAACGCTACGCGGAAATCGCCGCGCCGAAATCGCTACGCCGGAATGGCCACCGGGACGGCCGCCGCGTCGCGTACGACCAGCGAGGGATCGCCCCCGAACGCCGGGCAATACGCCTTGAACGAGCAGTAGTCGCAC
Source organism: Actinomycetota bacterium (assembly GCA_013816725.1). Classification (GTDB taxonomy): domain Bacteria; phylum Actinomycetota; class Acidimicrobiia; order Acidimicrobiales; family JACDEA01; genus JACDEA01. The sequence goes on along the minus strand of JACDEA010000006.1, from coordinate 12,223 downwards.
AGGCCTGACGGTTTTGGGCGGAAGTCTTCGCGCTCGCAGGCCCGCTCGATCGCCCGCCACACCGCCGTGGCCCGCTGTTCGAGACCGCGTATCGACTGCTCGGTGGGAGTGCTGATGATGGCGACCGGCTCGGCCAGATGCAGCAGCTGGATGTGCTTGGGCCGACGGCCCAGCACCTGCTCGCAAAGGAAGGCGTAGAACTGCACGCCGCCCAGGCGACCGTTCTCGTAGGCGGCGCGTGGCGCCTTCCCGGTCTTGTAATCGGTGACGATCAGCTCGCCGTCGGCGGTGAGGTCGAGCCGGTCGATGATCCCGCGCAGCTTTACGCCGCCGAGGTCGACCTCCAGGTACAGCTCGGTGCCGATGGCGTTGACAGCGTTGGGGTCCTCGATGGCGAAGTAGTTGTCGAGCAGCGTCGATGCGTCGTCGCGGAACTTCGTCTGGTCGTCGACGGGCAGCGCCAGTTCGACGAATTCGGGGTCCACCTGCATCTCGGCCCAGGCCTGGTCGAGCTTTTCGGCCGCCACCGCCGGCGTGCGGTGACCGGCGGCCTCGTCCCAGAACAACAGCTCGAGGGCGCGGTGCACGAGGGTGCCCCGCACCATGGCCGGGCTGGTCGGCTCGGGGAGCTTGTCGATGGCCGAGAACCGGAACGCCAGCGCGCAGTCCTTGAACGACGAAACCTTGCTCGGGGACAGCGATGACGGCAGCGGAAATGACATCGATGTCACTTTACGGGCCGGGTGTAACAGTTCCTAGGGATGGGCGCGGAGCACCGCGATGACCCCGCCGATCACGGCAATCGCGAGGATGGCCGGACGTGCGACACCCGGTGGGAGCCGCCGGCTGACGACGATGCCGAGGATCCACCCGCCGACCAGTCCGAGCCATGGCGCCAGCGTCAATTCAGGCAGCCCGAGCACTGCCAGCGCCACGATGTTCAGCCCGAGGAAGTACACCTGCAATGTCGGGCGGATCGTCTCAGCCGGCCACTCGGCGTTGACCGCGAACATGGCGATGGGTGGGCCACCGATACCCGCGAGGACCGTCATCGCGGAGCTGATCACGCCGGTCACCGCGGCGCCGACGCGGCCGGCGGCGTGACGTGACCGCGCCCCCGAGGCGAGAACCGCCGCACTGACGATGGTCAGGACGCCGGCGGCAACGGCAAGTGACCGACCCTCGACATGGGAGAACGCGGTCTTGAACAGCGGGGTCGCGAGCGCGGCCGGTACCAGCAGCAAGGCGGCGATGCGCCAGTTGGCGCGGCGATGGTCGCCGACCAACAGCATCACGTTGAGCGCGGTGCCAAGCAGCACCGTGAGTCTCACTCCTTCGGCCCGGCCGAGCGTGGCAATGAGCAAGGGGCCGGCCACCAGCGCGAACCCCAGTCCGCTGATCGCTTGGGCGACAGCGCCGGCCGCCACCGCGATCGCGGCAGCGATCACCGGGCCACGTGTGCCCGCAAGATCTCAACCAGCTGCTGGGCGTTGACGACGGCGTCGTCACGGTGGCAGTTGTTGAGCAACACATGAACCTGGCGGGCCGAGGTCGCCAGCTCGACGATGCGCGGCACCCACTCGCTCAGCTCCTCGGCGGTGTAGCGGTATGGGGTGCGCCAGGTGGGCCGGTGCGGCCGCGGCCCCCACGGTGGATGGGCCCGGCCATGGAGACGGACGATGGCGACGTCGCCGGTCGCGGCGACGACGGGCGGCAGCGTCGGCGCATCGACCGCCACCAGGATCATGTCGTGATCCTCGAACAGCTCGATGGTGTCGTCGAGCTGGTCGGGCTCGGTCCACCGCTCGGTGCCGAACTCGACGCTCACGCGATAGTCGGCCAGCGCGTCACGGGCCGATACCAACTCCTCCTTGGTCTCGTCCTTGGGGGTGAACCAGTGCGGGTATTGGAGCAGGACGGCGCCCAGCCGCCCGCTGTCGTGAAGCGGCCGCAGCGCGTGGTCGAACCGCCGCCACGCTTCGGCGACGACGTCGGTCGGCAGGTGAGCGGCGTACAGGTTGTTGTTGTCGCGGGCCTCGGGTCGGATACTGGGCTGGAGGTCTTCCCACAACGACGGCGGCAACGTCGGCTGGCCCGTGAAGAGCGACCAGGCCCGCACGTCCATGGTGAACCCGTCGGGGGTCCGCTCGACCCATTGGCGCGTGACCTCCGGCGTCGGTGGAAACCAGTACGTGCTTTCGACCTCCACCAGCGGGAAGCGGGACGCGTAGTAGGCGAGGCGGTCGGCCGCCTTCATCGTCTTCTTCGGGTACCAGCTCGACTCCTGCGTCAGGCTGCGGCTGGCCCACGAACAGGCGCCGACAAGCACACGGCAGTCGCCGATGACGACGGGGTCGGCAAGCGACATCGTTCCGAAGCTAATTGCCGCGTTGCGCCAGGATGCGTCCCGTCTCGTGCGACCATTCGGTCGTGTCGTCACGCCCGACGGTCGTCTTCGTCTTCGATATTCCAGCGCGCCGCGGGTACCCCAACGGTTTCTCCGAGCGTGTGCTGTCCTTCATCAACGCCCTGGGCGAGTGCTGGCAGGTCGTGGCCGTCCCCCTCGCCACGGCGGATGGGACCGGGATGATCGAGCCCGACGCACTCGTCGCCGCAGTCGTGCCGATCGCGGTTGCTCCTCGTGAGGGCGGGACACCGTCCCGACTGGCGCGTCGGATCATTGACCTCACCGTCCGCCGACTGCCGGCGATGTCGTATCCGCATCGTCTCCCCGAGCTGCGATCCATCGTCGACACATACGGCGCAGAGTTGGTGGTTCTCTATGGCTCGACGCTGGCCCATCTCGCCACCGATGCACCGGAGTCGGTCCCGCTGCTGTGCGCCGTCGAAGAGGACTGGAGCGTCGTGACGGACCTCTCCCGCTGGACCCACGGCCATGGCCGCCTGAGGCGGGCGGTTGTTCGATTCTTGGAACGCCCCGGCGTCCGCACGTCCTACAGGCACGCCGGCCGGCGGGCCCAGCACGTCGTCGTTATCTCGGACGCTGAACGCGACCGCTTCAGCCGATTCGCGCCGCCGGCGCGAATCTCGGTCATTCCCCACGCGGTGGACGTCTCTCATTTTGCGCCGAGCGGCGCCGACGACCGCGACTGCGACGTCGTCATCGTCGGTGACTTCCGTCAGCGGCGGACCAGCGACCCGGCTGTGCGGTTGTGGCGGGCGAGCCGTAGCCACCGCGGGAACTGGTCGGGGCGCCGTTGGCTGTTCGTCGGCCGCGGGTCCGATGATCTGGAGATCGCCGGGGAGCCTGGCGTCGAGACCACCGGAGAGGTGCCCGACGTGGGGCCCTACTACCACCGCGCGCGTGTCGCGGTGGTGCCGGCGGAGGTCGGGACCGGCGTCAAGACGACGCTCTTGCAAGCGTGGGCCGCAGCTGTGCCGGTGGTCGCGACGCCAGCCGCCGCTGCGGGCACGACAGCGGTCCACCAGGCGAACGCGCTGATCGGCGACACTTCCGCAGCCCTGCTCGATCACGCCGATCAGCTCTTGAGCGATGAGGCGATGCGGGCTGAGCTTGGCGCGGCGGGCCAACGCGCCGCTGAAGCCTTCCAGTCACACGACGCCGCCGCGGCATTCACCGACGTGTGCCGCACGACGCTGGACGCCGGATGACGGCACGATTCGGCATCGACGCCGAAATGCTGTGGGAGTCGCGTCCCAACGGGATCTCCACGTACTTGGCCAACGTGAGCGAGCGAATCGGGGCGGCCGATCCGGCTAGTGATTACGTCCTCGTTTACTTCCACTCGCTGCGACGACGCGTGCCGCCGGCGTCATTCGCCCCGCCGGACGTGCCGCGCCGCGTGGTGCGCGTGCCGGTTCGGGTCCTCGACCGCCTCGACAGAGGCCGCTCGCCGTTGCGCTGGGAACTACTGGCCGGGCGCCTGCACGCGTGCCTTTTCGGCGGGCGCTCGTTCCATCCGCTCCGGCGCGGCGGCAACGCCGGCATTGTGTGGGACCTCACGGCCTCGGTGTGCCCGGAGACGATGCAGGACCCCGACATCGCAACGGGCTGGGCGCGGCGCACGGAGCGAATGCTCGACACGTGTGACCGCGTCATCGTCATATCTGAATCCGTTAAGGCCGAGCTTCGAGGACTGCCGGGTTATGAGGACGCTCGCGTGGTCGTCGCCCCGCCAGGGGTCGACCCCACGGCGTACCGTCCAATGTCCGCCGCCGACATCGACGCGACTCTGGCCCGGCTTGGTGTTCAGCGTCCGTACGTACTTCATGTGGGTGCCGTGGAGCCGCGCAAGAACGTCGCTCGGTTGGTCGACGCATTCGCCAACCTCAGTCCCGCGCTTCGCCGCCGGTTCCAGCTCGTCGTCGCCGGCGGGCTGGCATGGGGCGTCGACGAGACGCTCGCCGCAATCGACCGGGCTGGCGCAACAGGTGCGACCGTGCGCCACCTCAACGGTGTGGCCACGGCCGACCTCCCGGCGCTGTACAACGGCGCCGCGCTGCTCGCATTCCCTTCGGTGTACGAGGGTTACGGTCTTCCTGTGCTCGAAGCTCTCGCGTGTGGCACCGCCGTCCTGACGTCGGATCGCTCGTCGTTGCCCGAGGCCGCCGGCGGTGCCGCCGTCCTCGTCGATCCGACGTCGACCGGCGCGATCGCTGCCTCGTTGGAAGCCATGCTCACCACCGGCGTCGACGAGGCGGCGCGTTCGCGAGGGCTCGCCCACGCGGCGTCACATACGTGGGAGCGCACGGCCGCCACCATCGCAGGTGCGCTCCACGAATCGGCTGACTCCCGCGCCGCTGCGAATCGGTAATGCACCTTCCCGTCATGCCGCCGGTGGCGCCGATGCTGGCCAAGCTCAGCCGCGACATACCCGTCGGCCCGGGCTTGCTCTACGAGCCCAAGTGGGACGGCTTCCGGGCCATCGTCTTCCGCGACGGCCACGAAGTAGAGATCGGCAGCCGCAATGAGCGGCCCTTGACGCGGTACTTCCCGGAGGTCGTCGAGGCCGCCTTGCGTGAGCTCCCGCAGCGATGCGTCGTCGACGGCGAGATCGTGATCGTCGGGGCGAACGGCCTTGACTTCGATGCGCTTCTCCAACGGATTCACCCGGCCGAGTCCAGGATCCGCAAGTTGGCCGAGGAGACTCCGGCGTCCTTCGTGGCGTTCGACCTCTTGGCCGTCGATGACGCCGATTTGCGCGAGGCACCGCTTGTCGACCGACGCCGGAGGTTGGAAGACTCGCTTGCCGCGGTGGGACCGTCGATTCACATCACGCCGGCCACCACCGACTTCGGAGTGGCCGAGGAGTGGTTCAACGCGTTCGAGGGCGCCGGCCTCGACGGGGTGGTGGCCAAGCCCCTTGACGGGCCCTATACAGAGAACAAGCGAACGCTGATCAAGGTCAAGCACCATCGAACGGCCGACTGTGTCGTCGCCGGATTCCGGTGGCACAAGACCGGTCCGGTCGTCGGGTCGTTGCTGCTTGGGCTGTACGACGACAACGGGCAGCTACACCACGTCGGCGTGACCGCTTCGTTCACGGCGGCGCGCCGGCAGGAACTTGTCGACGAGATCGCGCCCTACCGTACCGATGCGCTCGACGGTCACCCCTGGCAGGCGTGGGCGGCTATGGAGGCCGAGGCGGTGGCTTCGGGTCGTAAGCCCGGTGCGCCTAGCCGCTGGAACGCGAAGAAGGACGTCAGCTGGGAGCCGCTCCGAGCCGAACTGGTGTGTGAGGTCGCCTACGACCACCTCCAGGGTGACCGGTTTCGCCACGCCACGACGTTCCAGCGATGGCGGCCCGACCGTGACCCAGCGTCCTGCACCTACGCGCAACTAGAGACCGCAGTGCCTGGAGAGCTGGCTGCGGTGTTCGACGCGTGAGCGCATGAAGCCAGCGGTGGCCCGTTGGGTACGCGGCCATCCGAACGCTTTCGCAGTGGTTCGCAGCCGACTCCGAGATCGCTGGCCCTTGAACGCCACCAACGCGGAGCTGCCGCGCGTGCAGGCGGGCAGCCGGGCGTCACCTTTCCACGGGTACCTTCACTTCAACTACGACCGTGCCGCGGACCTCGACCGTGTGGCGAGGTGTGGACGCTCCCGCTTCGCGACAAGTCGGTCGCCGAACTCCTCGCCATCCACGTGCTCGAACATGGGCGGGACTATCGCGTCGGTGCTGCGACGCGCCGCGTCGTCGCGGCGATACTGACGGGGCCATGTCGACGACGCCTCACCGAGCTTCTATCGCCGTCATCGACGCGAAGCGTCGTGGCATCGGCCTCAACGTCCGTGAGATCTGGGCCTACCGGGAGCTTCTGGGCTTCTTCGCCTGGCGAGACTTTACGGCCCGGTACAAGCAAACCGCGCTCGGGTTCGCCTGGGCGGTGCTTCAGCCGGTGCTCATGACCGTCGTGTTCACGATCTTCCTGGGCCGCCTGGCCAAGTTGCCGTCCGACGGGATACCGTACGTGCCGTTCGTGCTGGCGGGGTTGGTCCCATGGACCTTTTTCAACAATGCCACGACCGCCGGGAGCGAGAGTCTCGTGGCCAGTGGCGCTGTGCTGTCGAAGGTGTGGTTCCCGCGGATCGTCCTTCCGGTGGGCACCGCTCTGGCGTGGCTACCCGACGTTGTCATTGCGTCGTGCCTGCTGGTCGGCGTCGCCGCGGTGTACGGGATCGGCGTCCACGTGACGTTGCTGCTCGCGCCCGCGTTCCTCCTGTTGGCGATGCTCGTGGCGACGGCCGCGGCCACGTGGCTGGCGCCGCTCAACGTCGCCTACCGCGACGTTCGCTACGGGTTGACGCTGCTCATGCAGCTGTGGCTCTTCGCCACACCCGTCGCCTATCCGGCCAGCCTCGTTCCGCAAAGGATGCGACCGTGGCTCGCGCTCAACCCGATGACGAGTGTCATCGAAGGCTTCCGCTGGTGCGTGATCGGGGGGCCGCGCCCCGGGCGCGAGCTGCTCGTGTCACTCGCGGTCACTCTCGCGGCTCTAATGTCGGGCCTCATCTACTTCCACCGTTCGGAACCGTTTTTTGCCGATGTCATCTGATGCCGCGATCAGCGTTCAATCGGTTGGCAAGCGCTATCGCTTAGGACATCACGCCTCGGGTTTCCGCGGACGTGCGTTGAGTGAGGACCTCCTCGACCGTGTGCTGCGCCGACGTCGCGACACCGCGGGCGAGTCGCTCTGGGCGATCCGCGACCTGACCTTCGATGTCGCCGCCGGCGAGCGCGTCGGCGTCATCGGCCGCAACGGTGCGGGCAAGTCCACGCTGCTGAAAGTGCTCGCTCGTGTCACGACCCCGACCGAGGGTCGCATCGAGCTACGCGGCCGGGTGGGCGCTCTGTTGGAGGTCGGGACCGGCTTTCACCCGGAGCTGACGGGGCGCGAGAACATCTACCTCGCCGGTGCGATCCTCGGGATGGGCCACCGAGAAATTGCCGCCAAGCTCGACGACATCGTCGCCTTCGCCGGCGTCTCGGACTTCCTCGGCACGCCGGTCAAGCGTTATTCGAGTGGGATGTACCTGCGTCTTGCGTTTGCGATAGCGGCGCACCTTGAACCCGACGTGCTGCTCGTCGACGAAGTGCTTGCCGTCGGTGACGTCGAGTTCCAGCGCAAGTGCCTGGGTCAGATGGACGGCCTGGCGCGGGGCGGCCGGACGGTTGTGTTCGTATCGCACAGCATGCCGACGGTTCTGAGATTCTGTGAACGGGTCATCGTGCTGGAAAGAGGGGGGGTTCGGTTCGACGGGTCACCACAGGACGCCGTGCATGCGTACCTGGAGGACGACACGTCGACGGCCGCGGCATGGCGAACCGACGCCGATGACGTGGAGCGGGCGCCGGGCGACGACGTGGCCAAGCTGCGGTCGGTCACCGTATTGGGCGGCGACGGGAGGGTTACCGACGAGATCGACATCGAGCGCGCCTTCACCGTCGAGACCGAGTACTGGCATGTCGGACCCGAGAACATCTCGCCGCTCGTCACGCTGCAACTGTTCGACGAGCAGGGCACCCACCTGTTCAATTCCGCAGACATTGTCAATCACGCCTGGCGGAATCAGCCGCGCCGCAAGGGCGTCGTCCGCGCTCGATGCACCGTTCCCGCCAACCTCCTCGCCGAGGGCCGCTACTTCGTGAATGTGTTGGTCACGAGCGGCTCGTCGATTGAGCACCTGGCCGTTCGTGACGCGGTTTCCTTCCAGGTGGTCGATCCAGGTACAGGGCGAGGAGCGCGCGCCAACTGGGGTGGCGAGTGGCCGGGTGTTATCCGACCGTTGTTGGCGTGGGACATCGCCCTTGTCGACTGACGTCTGCGCTACATGAGCGAGTGACCTGGGCGGGCGAAATCGCCGGCGATCTGAGGACATCGCATTCGGCCTCCACCGGTGTCCGACCCGACCGCGCCATCGCTTCAATCGACGCGTCGTAGGCGAGCGGCTGCTGAGGACGCCGAGCGCGTTGTCGCCAGCACGCGTCTTGCGTGAGCGCGAGGAGGTCCGTCATGTCGGCGACCGCCTCGAAGCCGAGGTTGATCGCTCCCGATCCCAGGTGGCGGGCGCGTCGATCACCGACGTGGGCGAACTCGCGCCCGACCGCTGCTGAACAGTCATCGCTGCCGTTGACGACAGCGATGGAGCCGGGGGCGTGGTCCTGGCGAGTAAGCACGGTCAGCGCGTTGGCGACGTCCGGCCACCCGCGATACACCCGTATGACGGCGACCCACCCCACGCCGGTCCAGCGGCGGACGATCCCAAGCGGCGCCTGCCGCCGGCAGCTAACGCGTAGCGCGCCAGGCCGCCTCTTGGCGTCCGAGTTCCGTTGACGGAGGGCCGTCGACGAACGGCCAGATCTCCTCGGCGATGGCGCGCCAGTTACCGGCGGCGTGGAGATGGGCCAGGACCGCCGACATCCCGAGGTTGATCCGCTGGATCAGGACGAACGCCGGCGGGAGGTTGCCGAAGGACCGGATCTCGGGGAACTCGCCGCCCGGCATCGGCATGAGGCGGGCGAGAGCCTGTGACGCGTAGTCGGTGGTGAATGTCCACTCGCCGTCGTCGAGTACTGGTTCGTAGAAGTAGCCGAAGTAGTCGACGATGCGGTCGTCGCTCATCGGGAGTCCCGGCTTGAGGACGCCCGACTCCTCGAGGACGGCCTTGTACGTGGGGATGTCGCGCTCGATGACCAGCGCCTTGGCCATGCGTTCGAACATGGTGATCTCGGTCGGATCGAACCGCTTGACCAGACCGAAGTCGAGGAACGTCACCCGACCACCCGGCGAGAACAAGTAGTTCCCCGGATGAGGATCGCCGTTGAACGCGTGCATGTGGTAGAGCCCGCGGAAGACGAACCGGAATATCGCCTCACCGGCCAGGTCGCGTTCGTCTTGGCTCCAGTTGTCGAGTTCGGCGAAGCGGGCCCCGGCCGCCAGTTCGGTCGTGAGGACCCGGCTGGCGGACAGCTCGGGGACGACCCGCGGGATGGCGATGAACGGGTGGCCTTCATAGAAGTCGACGAACAGCTGCTGGTTCTCGGCCTCACGCCGGTAGTCCAGCTCCTCGAGCAGGCGGGAACGCAGTTCGGCGATGAACGGCTCGGCGTCGAAACCTGGGAAAGCCATGGACGCGAAGTTGGTGAGGGCGGCGGAGTTGTCGAGGTCGGCGCGGATCGCCTCGTCGACGCCGGGGTACTGCACCTTGACGGCGACGGCGACGTCGTCGTGGGTGATGGCCCGGTGCACTTGTCCGATCGACGCAGCGGCGATCGGGACGGGATCCCACTCGGCGAAGATCTTGTCGGGTTGGCGGCGCAGCTCCTCTTCGATCACCTGTGCGGCAAGTTCGGCGCTCATCGGCGGCGCGTCCTGCTGGAGTTGGGCCAGCGCTTCGCGGATCGGCGCCGGCACGCTCTCGTCGACGTAGCTGGCCATCTGGCCCAGCTTCATGAGCGCGCCCTTCATGTTGCCCAGCGCGGCAACGACCTGTTCAGCCGAACGCAGCTCGAACTCCGTGTCGAGCTGCTCGCGGCGTTCAGCCGACGCGAACACGCGCCGGGCCCGGTGCGCCGCCCAGTCGGCGCCCACGCGCGACCCGAGCTTGGCCACATCGACGTTCCGTTGACGGCGGACCGAAGCCGGTCGTCGCGACGAGAGCCACGCGCCGAGCGCGACGCCGACGACGCCGCCGGCCAACGCCCGCTTGGTTACCACTCGTTCCAGTGCACGATTTGGTCCACCGGCAGCCGCGGCGCCGGCTTGAAGTCAGTTCCCTTGGTGTAGGCGATCGGGATGAGGCCGCCCTGCATGACCTTGTCGTAGGGGATACCGAGCAGGTCGGCGGCCTCGCGCTCGTTCGGCAGGTGCAACGTCGTCCACGCCGTGCCCAGACCCCGTGCGCGCGCCGCAAGCATGAAGCTCCACACCGCCGGCAGTAGCGATCCCCACACGCTGGCGTGGATCCACGCGGGGGTGCCGTCGGGCAGGCGTCCGGTGATGCAAGGGATCATCATCACCGGGACCTCGTGGAAGTGCTGGCGCAGGTACATGGCCGAGCCGCGTACGAACTCCTGGCGTTCGCCTCGGGTGTCGCCCTCGGGATACTGCGTCGGTGCCGCGCTGCCGAAGTACGGATCGAAGTTCTGTCCGTACAGGTCGGCCAGCGCCTTCTTCTTGGCGGGGTCCTCGACGAAGACGAAGTGCCACCCCTGCGCGTTCGAGCCCGTGGGGGCCTGCATAGCGATCCTGACGCACTCCTCGATCACCGACCGCTCGACCGGGCGTTCGAGATCGAGCCGCTTGCGTACCGCGCGGGTCGTCGTCAGGAGTTCGTCAGGTGTGAGGTCGAGGGTCATGGCCGCCGACGCTACGCGGCGGACGCGGCGGCCAGCGCTTGGAACTGCTCGGCCACGATCGCCGGGCGGCAACGGGCCACGGCGTCGGCCAGCGGAACCCACTCGACCGCGTCGTGGTCGCGGGCGAGGGATACGGTCACGTCGGCCGGCGCCTCGGCCCAGTACGAGGCCCATGCCGGGTCGAGCGGGACCTGGTGCAGCTCCAGGTGGAGCCCGGTCTGGTCATCCAGCTCGCGTTGCGCGCAGGCCTCGACCGACTCACCCGGCAGGCGCACACCGGCGGGCGGGCCCCACTCCCATGCGCCGTCGGCGTCGGCGCGGCGCGCCCGGTGAAGGATCAGGAACACGATCTCTCCGGCGGTATCACGGCGGAACACGATCACGGTGGCGCCGTGGGGCGGGTCCTCGCTGATGAACAACCCATCCCACGGCGAGCGGAGTCCTGTTCGGTCTGGCATTAGCTTGTGAATACATTCACATACTGCGCCCGGCGATGTCAAACACTTGCGTAACCTGCCGCCGATGTCGTCGGTGTCGCCGAACGCAAGCACGCGCACGTCAACGCCGGCATTGCTGCGGGTCGTGGGCGCCGTCGCTGCCGTCGCGCTCGCACTCGCCGCCTGCGGCAATGGCAAGTCGTCGGACTCATCAGCGCGCCGCACGAGCACGACGCGCAGTCCCATCGGCATCGACGACGCCCCGGGTGACGCCGGCCCGCCGGTACCGACCACCGCCGGCGTGACGACTACGGCCGCGCCCGGTCGGGTCATCGAGGCACCGTTTCCGGCGCCCACGCGCAAAGTCTCCGCGCTGATCCGTCGCGCCGGGCTGCCCGCCTTGCCCAACGAACGGCTCGAGTACCACGTCCACTCGCACCTCGACGTGTTCGTCGACGGCCAGGCCCAGAAGGTCCCGCCCGATCTCGGCATCGACCGGGCCGAGGGTGTGCTGTCACCGCTGCACACCCATGACGACAGCGGCATCATCCACGTCGAGAACGACAAGCCGGCGACGTTCACGCTGGGCCAGCTGTTCATCGAGTGGGACGTGCGGCTCGACGCCGCTTGCATCGGGAGTTACTGCCGGGCGACCAAGCCGGTGGCGTTCTACGTCGACGGCGAGAAGTTCACCGGCGCGCCCGAGTCGATCGAGCTAGCCCGACACCGCGAAGTCTCGATCGTCATCGGTGCCGCCCCCAAGACCATCCCCAAGGCATACGACTGGCCCGAGAACGTCTAGCGACTCGCGCTAGCTGTTAGGTGAACGCCTTCATCAGGGCGGCGAACTCGTCGCCCGGCCCGGTCGGAACGGTGTAGCCGTCCTCGGAACGGATCTGGTCCCAGTTGTCGCGCACGTCCTCGACGGTGAGTTTGGGGTTCGTG
>JACDEA010000333.1:2057-3478 GCA_013816725.1 Actinomycetota bacterium | reverse complement strand
GCGATGACCTATATCGAAGGGGTGTGATGACCCCCATTCGATATAGGTCATCGGGCGTTGTTACACCGTGATGATGTTCTTGTCGGCATGGACCGACGCCGCATCGACACCATCACCGACAGGCAGCTGGCGCTGATCGCCGCCCGCCAGTTCGCCCGGGCTGGCGGTACGACCGATGCACTCAAGTGGGCGGTCAAGGACAAGTGGCTCGAGCCGTACCGTTGGCGCGGCGTGTACCGAGTCGTCGGCGCTGCTCGTCTGAAGTACCAGCCGTTGATGGGCGCCTGCCTGGCAGCCGGCGACGACGCCTTCGCCTGCGGCCTGGGTGCCGCGTATCTCTACGGCGCGCCGGACATCGCGCCAGCTCTCGAAATCGGCGTCGAAGGGCGAATCGTTCGGCTCGAGGGCGTCACCACTCACATGTCGACCCTCGGCCGACCGGATCTCGTCACCTCCCGCTTCGGCGTGCCGGTGGTCGCCGCGCCGCTCTGCGTGGTGCAGGTGGCACGAACCCACACCCGGCTCAGCGAGCTTGTCGCCAACAACCTCGTGAGCCGGAACCTCACGACGTTCGGCGAGATTTTGCTTTGCCTCGAGGCTGTCGATCGCCGGGGCAAGGGATCTCGTGCGCTGCGAAAGTTCCTCCTGCGCGAGCTCGAGATCTCGGGCCACGACGACAGTCCGGCGGCCCGCAAGCTCGGCCGCGCGCTCTTGAGGGCGGGCCTCCCACGGTTCGAGACGCAGTTCTTCGTCGACACCGGCGAAGGAGTCGCCCTTCTCGACTTCGCCTGGCCGCGAGCGAAGGTCGGCGTCGAATACCACGGTCGCGCTGACCATGCCGCGACCCGCGCCCAGATCGACGCCGACGCCCGCCGCCGCGGGCGGCTCGCAGCTCGCGGGTGGCGGATACTCGACGCCACCGCGGGCCTAAGTCACGACGAAGTCAGCCGATGGACCGCGAACGCGCTGATGACCTGTATCGAATCGGCGTCATGACACCCATTCGATATAGGTCATTCACGAGCCGCTGATGGACATGCCGTCGATGGCCAGGGTGACGCCGGCGGCGGCGCCGGGCAGCCACTCGAGGGTGTCGCCGACGGCGATGGTGTCGAGGAGCATGCGCTGGATCGTGGAGGCGACGGTCATCTCGCGGACCGGCTCGGCCAGCTGGCCGTCGCGGATCATCAGGCCGTCGGCGCCGACGGAGAAGTCGCCGCTCACCGGGTTGACGCCCGAGTGCAGACCGGAAACCGACTGCACGAACACACCGGCGCCGACGGCGGCGAGGATCTCGTCGGTCGACATCGGGCCCGGCGTGACGGCCAGCGCGCGGCATCCGACGCCCGGCCCGCCTTTGAACCCGGCGCGCACGGCCGATGCCGTCGACGTCACCCCGGCGCGCCGCGCCGCGTGGGTGT
>JACDEA010000333.1:0-2047 GCA_013816725.1 Actinomycetota bacterium | reverse complement strand
ATCAGGCGGTTGCGGCGCGACGCCAGCCCTTCGGCGTCGTACAGGCCGGCGGCATACGCGCGGGGATCGGTGGGGTCGTCGACCAGCGTGATCAGCGGCGCGGCGACCTCCTCGCCGAGGCGGTTGGCGAACAGCGACCGGCCCTTCAACACCGCGTCGCCCGACAGCGTGCTCCCCACGATCGAGAGCAGCGACGCGGCGACATGGTCCTCGAACACGACGGGCAGCCGGGCCGACGCCGGCTTGGTCGCGCCCAGCATCCGCGTCGACCGCGATACGGCGTCGCCCGCCGCCTTGTCGAGGTCGAGATCGCTCCACGTGCGCCCGACACTGAGTCCGTAGCCCGTCTGCGTTTCGTCGGCGGTGCCGGCCAGCGCCGACACCACGATGCTGCAGCGCGTACGCCCCCAGGCGGCGGCGATCCCGGTGGACGTCGCCACCGCGGCCTGCATCGCACTGTCCTCGCACTCGGCGTAGGTGACGGTGCGGATGCGGGGGTCGCCCGCCTTGACCCTGCGCTCGAGGTCGAGGGCCAGCGCGATCTTGTCTTCGGCCGACATCGATCCCATGTCGTCGCTGTAGAGCGACAGCTCTGGCGGGGTTACGCCGTCGGGTCGGGCCAGGCCGGCGAACTCGTCGACGGTGCCGAACCCGGCGTTGTCCCGCGCCTCGGCGAAGGCGTCGGCGATCACCTCGGAGTCGAGCGACCCGGCGTAGGAGAACCCGTGCTTGCCGCCCGACACGATGCGGATCCCCACGCCCTCGGTGTCGGCGGCCGAGAAGCTCTCGACGTCGGCGTCGTACACGCGCACGGTCGTGTCGCTACCCCGGGCGACGTAGGCCTCGACCTCTTCACCGTCGGCGGCCCAGCCGGCGACGCGCTGGGCGATGTCGAGCAACTCTGCGCCTGCGCTCGCGGTGCCACTCATGCCGCGGTGCCTCCCAACGTGATGCCCTTGACCCGAAGCGTGGGCTGGCCCATCCCGACCGGAACGCCCTGGCCGTTCTTGCCGCAGGTGCCGCCGCCGGTGGCCATGGCGAAGTCCGACGCCACCGCGTCGATGTCGGCCAGCACTTGCGGTCCGTTGCCCACGAGGTTGGCGTCCCGCAGGGGCTCGGTGATCTTGCCGCCCTCGATGAGGTAGGCCTCGGTGGTGCCGAACACGAAGTCGCCGGTGGCGGTGTTGACCTGCCCGCCGCCGAGGCGAGCGAGGTACACGCCGTACGGCGTTTGCGCGATCAGCTCGTCGGGGTCGTCGTCGCCGGCCAGCACGTAGGTGTTCGTCATCCGCACCATCGGGAGATGCTGGTAGGTCTCGCGCCGTCCGTTGCCCGACGACAGGCGGCCGTTCTTCCGGGCCCGCAGGAAGTCCCACATGTAGTCGCTGACGACGCCGTTCTCGATGAGCACGTTGCGCTGCGACGGCCGGCCTTCGTCGTCGATGGCCGCCGCGCCCCACTCGCGTCCCATCGTGCCGTCGTCGACCAGCGTGACCAGCGGGCTGGCCACCTGTTCGCCGACCCGCCCGGTGAACACCGACGCGCCCTTCTCGATGGCGTCGGCTTCGAAGCCGTGGCCGCACGCTTCGTGGAAGAGGACCGCACCGCCGCCCGCCTTGATCACGACGGGGACCATGCCGCTGGGCGCCGGCCGGGCCGACAGCTTGGTGATCGCCCGCTCGGCCGCCCGCCGGGCGACGTCCTCGACGTCGGTCTGGTCGAACAGTTCGAAGCCGACGGTGCCGGCGACGGACTCATAGCCGGTCTGCATCCCGGTGTCGCCGGCGGCCACCACCGAGAGGGCGAAGATGGTGCGGGTGACGTCGTCGCCGGTGTGGAGACCGTCGCTGTTCGCCACCTGGATGCGGCGCCGGTTGTCGCCGCAGACCGCCATGACCTGGCTGACGGACGAGCCTGTCGTGCGGGCGGCGGCGTCGGCCTTCATCAGCAGGTCGATCTTGCGCTGGCGGGGGACGCCAGCGGGATCCACGGTGACCTCGTACGGCGGGGCCGCCCGTTCGGTGCGCAGCGGCGCCGGGCTCATGGC
>JACDEA010000332.1 GCA_013816725.1 Actinomycetota bacterium | reverse complement strand
ACGACAACGCGCTCCAGCGCTGCTTCCGCGACCTCCACGCCGCGTCGCAGCACGTGTACTTCTCGCCGGGGTCGTGGAAGCGCTACGCCAAGGTCCTGCTCGGCACCGCCGACGACGTCTTCATGCTCTAGTTGGCGGGCGGACATTGCGGCGAGAATCCGCGCAGAAGGGTCATCCCGCCGTCGGCGGGCCCATCGCGTCGGCGGCAGCACGGGCGGCGGCGAGGTCGAGCGCGGCGCCGGTCTTCTCGTGGACGGCGTAGTCCTCGGCGCCCAGCGCCTCGCGCACCGCCTCGACAATCGCACCCACCCGACGACTGTCGATTTCGGACCGGACAGCGCCGGCCGGCCAGTGCGCGGCGGCGGCGCCAAAGAGCAGCGCCGCTCCCGCGTCGTCGCCCGCGTCGTGGCGGACGCTGGCCTGGGCCTCGAGGACCAACGTCGGCATCCCACTTTTCACGGTCTCCGACCATGCGATCGCCGCCGCCTGCGACAACGTCGCCCACGCCGCAGTGAGGTCGCCTTTGACGCGCGCCACTTCGGCTGCGGTGTGGAGGGCTGCTTCGAGTCCGGGCGCGTCGGGGGCGATGAGGTCAAGGGCTCGGTCCACATGGGTTTGGGCGCTGGCCAGGTCGCCTTCGAGGAACGCGTACCACGCGATCTCGTTGTGGAACGTGCCCAACTCGTGGTCGGTGCTGGATTCGGCCGTCACGTCGAGCACACTCAAAAGCACCTCGCGAGCGATCTTCAGCTCTCCTCGCGCCGCGTAGATGTTCGCCAGCACGCCATGGGCCCTTATGACGACGCCAGTGTCATTGGTGCGCCGCGCTGCACTTATCGCCTGCTCGGCGTAGCTGAACGCGGCCCCCAGGTCGCCTCGTCCGATCGAGATGCGGGCCATGTTGATCGCGATGCGGCTGATGCCGGCGCTCATCCCGGCGACGATCGCGACGTCGAGTGACTCTTGGCCCACCGCCAACGCGCCGTCGAGGTCACCGGCCATGATGTGCGCCCAGGCCAGGGCTTGCAGCGTCATGCCGCGTACGAACGGGTTGAGTCCGATCGTGGTGTCGGCGATCCGGCGAACCTCCCGCAGCCCGTCGTCTGCGGCCAACGATCCGAGGCCGACCCGGGCGATGGTGGTGAAGGCGTCCAAGGCCGGGGCCAGCCACGGGAAGGCGGACTCGGGGAGGGCGCGTCCATCCTCGATGTCGAGCGCGTTGTAGTCGGCCTCAGTCCGGCCCCGCCCGGCGTTGTCGCCCCATACGTTCCGCAAGAAAGCAAGGACGCCAAGGTCCTCGGCGGCGATGCCCGTCGCCGCCAACCGGTCGCACCACTCGAGACCCTCGCGCGAGCGGGCGCGGGCCAGGAACCACGGAAAGAGTTGCACGAGGATCGTGGTCATCTCGTGGGCGCGGCCCCGCTCGAGTGCCCACTCGAGACCGGCCCGGAGGTTGTCGTCGTCGGCGTCGACCCGGCCCAGCGCGTCGACCTCGCCGCCGTCGCCGTACCAGAGCGGGCGATACGACGCCTCGGCCAGTTGTTGCACGGCGGCCAGGTGCGCGTCGCGCGCCGCCTCGATTTCGCCGCGTTCGATCAGGCGGTCCACGGCGTACTGGCGAATGGTTTCGAGAAGGCGATAACGGACAGCGCCCTCTCGCTCGTCGGCCACGACCAACGACTTGGCCACCAACTGGTCGAGGTGTTCGAAGACATCCACCAACGCGACCTCGTCGCTCGCGCATACCACTTCGGCGGCCTCCAGCGTGAAGCCGTCGACGAAAACACCGAGCCGGCGCAGCGCGGCCTGCGCCGGTGGCTCGAGCAGGTCGTAGCTCCAGTCGACGGTTGCCTGGAGGGTGCGCTGGCGCGCCATCGCCGAGCGCGCGCCACCGGCCAGCAGACGGAAGCGCTGGTCGAGCCGGGCGGAGAGTTGCTCGACGGACAGGCTGCCGAGGCGGGCCGCGGCCAGCTCGAGGGCGAGGGGGATGGCGTCGAGGCGGCGGCACACCTCGTCGACGGCGCCGCGGTTGCTGTCGGTGATCTCGAAACGGGCGTTCACGGCGCGGGCCCGTTCGGTAAACAGCGCAATGGCGTCGTCGCTGCCGAGTGACGGCACCCGCCAGGCGATCTCGCCGTGCACGCCGAGCGGCTCTCGGCTCGTGGCCAGCACACTGACGTTGGCGCATCGGTGCAGGACGTCGTCCACCACGTCGCACACAGCGGCGACGAGGTGCTCGCAGTTGTCGATGAGGAACAACAACCGTCGGTCGCCGATGGCGCCAGCAAGGTCGGCGGCGGCGTCTTCAGAGAGCCCCATGGCGGCGACGACCTGCGCGCTGACGGCCCCGTCGTCCGTCACCGGCGCCAAGTCGACGAACCACACGCCGTCGGGAAACGCCGCGCCTTGTTCAGCCGCCGCCCGCAAGGCGAGGCGGGACTTGCCGGCCCCGCCGGCGCCGGTGAGCGTTAGCAGTCTGGTCGCGGCCAAAAGCTCCACCACCTCGGCCACCTCACTGTCGCGGCCGATGAACGCGCTGGCCTGAGCAGGAAGATTGTTGCGGCCGGCGCCCTGGGTTCGCGGCGGCGGAAAGTCGCCGGTCAGGTTGCGGTGGTCGAGTTGCAACAGGTGCATCGGTCCGGCGATGTCCTTGAGGTCATGATGGCCGACGTCGCGCCACGCGCCCTCGTCGGGCACCGGGCCCGCCAGCTCCGCCGCCCGCGCCGAAACCAGAACTTGGCCGCCGTGAGCAGCGGCCCCGATGCGCGCCGCCTCGTGGACAGCGAGGCCGACGATGGTGCCGGCAACGGTCTGGATCTCGCCCACGTGCACACCGATCCGTACGCGAACCGGCGCACCCGGCGGCCAGTCGTGCTGGCCCAGCGCCCGCTGCGCGGCGAGCGCGGCGGCCACCGCATCGGACGCGCCCGGAAACGTGACGAAGAACGAGTCGCCCTCGGTGCCCTGCTCCTCGCCGCCGTGAGCGGCAAAGGCGGCCCGCATCAGCTCGCGATGGCGGAGCAGCACGGGCGCGTAGTCGGCCCCCAGCTTTTGCAGCAGGCGGGTCGACCCTTCGATGTCGCTGAAGAGGAGGCCGACCGTTGCCGTTGTCACCCCCGTAACCACCGCCGATGATGCTACGTGGTCGGTCGGCCCTCCCCTTTGGCCGCTACTGCGACGGCGTCCCGAGCGTCGAGGTGATCCGGCTGTCGCGCTGCCGCGTACCTAACGGGCAGCAGCCGCCATGTCTAGCGTCGCCCACCCCTGAACCATTCTGCGCGGATTTTGGACGCGCTACCGGTCCGAAATCCGCGCAGAACGAGTAGGTCTGGCCGAGTCGTAGCCTCACTCGGGTATGGGAAAGGACATCGCCGCCGACGCCAAGGCGTGGTTCGCCGACAACTGGGACGCCGACCTCACCCTCGGCGAGTGGTGGGAGCGTCTCGGCCGCAGCGGCTACGGGTTCCCGACGTGGCCCGCGAACGCGTTC
>JACDEA010000331.1 GCA_013816725.1 Actinomycetota bacterium | reverse complement strand
CCTCCTTATAGCGGGGCTTGAAACCGAGGTTGGGATTCTCGTCTGTCGCCGAGTTCCAAATGCCTTCGATGGAGTCGACCTGGTAGAAGGCCGACCGCTGGTCCTGCATGAACCGCACGTCGTCGAAGATGAAGAACTCGGCCTCGGGCCCGAAGTAGGCGGTATCGGCGATGCCGGTCGAGTTCAGGTAGTCCTCGGCCTTCTGGGCGACGTAACGCGGGTCACGCGAGTAGCTCTCCCCGGTCACCGGGTCGCGCACAAAGCAGTTGATGTTGAGCGTCTTGTGCTGGCGGAACGGGTCGATGACGGCGGTGTTCGGGTCGGGCATCAGGAGCATGTCGGACTCCTGGATCTCCTGGAACCCGCGGATCGACGACCCGTCGAACCCGTAGCCGTCCTCGAACGCCTCCTCGGTGAACTCGTGGACCGGTGCCGAGAAGTGCTGCATCAGCCCGGGGAGGTCGCAGAACCGGAAGTCGACGATCTCGACGCCTTCGTCCTTGGCCATCCGCAGAACCTCGGCCGGCGTGCGTTGCTGCACGATGGACCTCCTCATCACTCGCCCGGGTGGGGTACGCGCACAAGTTAGTTAGTAAGGAAGGCCGGAGGCGCAGCCGGAGCCGCCCGGCGAGCACAGTAAGGAAGGCCGGAGGCGCAGCCGGAGCCGCCCGGCGAGCACAGTAAGGAAGGCCGGAGGCGCAGCCGGTGCCCGAGGGCACCGGCTTGCTCCAGAATCCTGTGTGGCTACACGCCGACGAGCGCGGAGCAGCAGGTGTCGACGATGAGGCGGGTGACCACGTACGGGTCCATGTTGGCGTTGGGCCGCCGGTCCTCGATGTAGCCCTTCTTGTCCTGCTCGACCTGCCACGGGATGCGGACCGATGCGCCGCGGTCGGACACGCCGTAGCTGAACTCGGAGTAGTGCGCCGTCTCGTGCGCGCCGGTGAGCCGGTCCTCGATGCCGTGGCCGTACCCGGCGATGTGCTGGTCGGGGTTCTTGCCCAGCGCCTCTGCCGCGGTGATCACCGCGTCGTAGTTCTCGCGCATGGCCTTGGTCGAGAAGTTGGTGTGCGCTCCGGCGCCGTTCCAGTCGCCTCGAGCGGGCTTGGGCTCGAGCGTGGCCGAGATGCCGAAGTCCTCGCCGACGCGATGGAGCAGCCAACGGGCCACCCACAGCTGGTCGGCCACGTCGAGCGGACCGAGCGGACCCACCTGGAACTCCCACTGGCCGGGCATGACCTCGGCGTTGATACCTGAGATCGAAAGACCGGCCCGGAGGCACGCGTCGAGGTGCGCCTCGACCATCGGCCGCCCGTAGACGTCGTCGGCGCCGACACCGCAGTAGTACGGACCCTGCGGCCCGGGATAGCCGCTATCGGGGAAACCGAGCGGGCGGGTGCCCTTGAAGAGCGTGTACTCCTGCTCGATGCCGAACCACGGGTCCTGATCGGCGTACTGCGCGGCAACGAGGGCGGCCTCGGCCCGGGTGTTCGTCGGGTGTGGCGACATGTCGGTCAGAAGGACCTCGGCCAGCACGAGCTTGTTCTCGCCCATGTGGATCGGGTCCATGCAGGTGAAGACCGGCCGCAGCACGCAGTCCGATGCCTTGCCCGGCGCCTGGTTGGTGCTCGATCCGTCGAACCCCCAGATGCCCGGCTCCTCGCCGTCGGCGACGACCTTCGTCTTCGACCGCAGCAGCGGCGTCGGCTCGGTCCCGTCGATCCAGATGTATTCAGCCTTGTAGCTCATGCGCAAACGCTATGGGAACGGCTGTTTCGCAGCCAAGGCCAGTGTGTTAACGCTTTGTGAACCCGGCCGATCCGGCGGAAAGCCGTGTGAGACTGGGGTCATGGAGCGCCACCAGGACTACGTCCTCCGGACCGTCGAGGAGCGGGGCATCCGGTTCATCCAGCTGTGGTTCACGGATGTGCTCGGGACCCCGAAGTCATTCAACATCACGCCGGCCGAGCTGGAGAACGCGCTCGAAGAAGGTATGACCTTCGACGGTTCGGCCATCGACGGGTTCAGCCGGGTGCAAGAGAGCGACGTGCTGGCCCGGCCCGACGCCAAGACGTTCCAGATCCTCCCGCTCACCGCCGACACCGCCCCGGTCGCCCGGGTCTTTTGCGACATCATGAACCTCGACGGCACGCCGTTCGAAGGGTGTCCGCGCAACGTGTTGCGCCGCACGCTCGACCGGGCCCACGACCTGGGCTACAGCTTTTACGCGGCGCCCGAACTCGAGTACTTCTACTTCCGGTCCGACGATGCGTCGTCGCCGCCGCAGCCCATCGACAAAGGGTCCTACTTCGAGCTGACGGTGGCCGACCTGGCCAGCGACCTGCGCAAGAAGACCGTGCTCACGCTGGAGGACATGGGCATTCCCGTGGAGTACAGCCAGCACGAGGACGGCCCCGGTCAGCACGAGATCGACCTGCGTTACACAGACGCGCTGACGATGGCCGACACCGTTATGACGGTGCGCATGATCGTCAAGGAGGTCGCACAGGAACAAGGGGTGCACGCGTCGTTCATGCCCAAGCCGACCGCCGGTGTGCAGGGCTCGGGGATGCACACGCACTTCTCGTTGTTCGAGGGCGACGTCAACGCATTCCACGGCCCGGGCGACGAGTTCAACCTCTCCAAGACGGCGCGACACTTCATCGCCGGTCTGCTGCACCACGCGCCGGAGATCACCGCGGTCACCAACCAGTGGGTCAACTCCTACAAGCGGCTCGTCGTCGGTTACGAGGCGCCGGTGTACATCTCATGGGCCCGCAACAACCGCTCTGCCCTGGTTCGCGTGCCGGTTCCCAAGAAGAACCGAGTCGACTCCACCCGTATCGAGTACCGGGCGCCGGATCCGGCGTGCAACCCGTACCTCACGTTCGCCGTCGTGTTGGCCGCCGGACTGCGCGGGATCGAGCAGGAGTACGACCTTCCGCCCGAGGCGGCCGCCAATCTCTACGCGCTGACGCCGGCCGAACTGGCCGCCGAAGGCATCCGCCAGGTGCCCGGCTCGCTGGCCGACGCGCTGACGGAGATGGAGCGATCCGAGCTGGTGGCCGACGTCCTCGGCGAGCACGTCTTCGAGTGGTTCCTGCGCAACAAGCGGGCCGAGTGGGCCGACTACAAGACGCAGGTCACGCAGTTCGAACTCAACCGCTACTTCCCGAGGCTCTAGCGATGGAGCCTCTCCTCGTCTTCCCGGACCCGGCGCCGCCGGCGCTGGCCCAGACGCTCGACCTGGCCGGTTATCCCTGGAAGGCCATCGGCTCGCCCGACGCCGCGTCGGCCAGCGAGCCCGACGACGGGTGGTCCGGCGCCATCGTCGACGCCAGCACCGACCCCGACGGTGCGTTCGCGCTCTGCCGCGCGCTGCGCAAGGGCGACCTGCCGTTCGAGCCTCTGCTCCTGTTGGTGAGCGGCGTGCAGTTGCCCGATCTCGAACTGCGCGAGGACCTGTTCGACGAGTTCGCGCTCACGCCGTTCCAG
>JACDEA010000330.1 GCA_013816725.1 Actinomycetota bacterium | reverse complement strand
CCACGCAACTGGAATGAAAACGGCGACGCAGCCGAAATCTCGCGGCGCGATTCGAAAAGTTTTTCCTAATTCGGGCGGGCGAGCATGGCTGCACCGATCGCGCCGGCGTGCTCACCGAGGGTGGCGGGGATTATGTCGACCGGCGGGCGGTGCTCGGCCGCCTCGACCAGGTCGAGGAACGACGCCCGCACCGGTGCGAGCAGGATGTCGCCCGCTTCCACCAGCCCGCCGCCCAGGACGAAACACTCGGTGTCGAACGCGTTGGCCAGGTTGGCCAGTCCGAGGGCGACCCACCACCCGAAGCGGTTCATGACCTCCCGCGCCGCCGGGTCGCCGTCGGCCGCCGCCCGGGTCACGTGCTCACCCCGCACCGCCTCGGGATCACCACCGGCCAGCTCGACGACCCGCGGCACCTGCCGGGCGTGCGCCGCCTCCCGGGCGAGACGGCCCAGGCCGCTGCCCGAGGCGTAGCGCTCCCAGCACCCGCGCTGGCCGCACGGGCAGGGCAGCCCACCAACCGCGTCGATCACCATGTGGCCGATCTCGCCGGCGAAACCGTGGGAGCCCCGCACCAGCTGCCCGTCGACGACGACGCCGCCGCCGATCCCGGTCCCCAGGGTGACGAGGATGAGGTGGGCCCGCCCGGCCCCGGCGCCGACCGCCCGCTCGGCCCACACCGCGCAGGTCGCATCGTTGTCGACCTGGACCGGCACGCCAAGCTGCTTCGACAGTTCTTCGCGGACTGGCAGCTCGGTGACGCCGACGATGTTCGGCGCGAACCGCAGCGTGCCGCCACGGTCGACCAGACCCGGAACGCCGACGCCGACCCGCATCGCCGCGCCGCCCTGCAACTGGCCCGCCACCTCGGCCACCGCGGCGATGAGCGCGGGCCCCGATCCCATCTGCGGCGTCGGGACCCGATGCTCGGCCAGAACCTTGCCGTCATCGTCGAGGACGACACCCAGGCACTTGGTGCCCCCGACATCGACCCCGATGGTCGGCATCGAGCTAGGAGACGCGGATGTGCTCGACCCGCGGCTCGCGCTGTTCGCGCTGTTCGCGCTGTTCGGCTGCCGTCATTCGCCCGCCGGCCTGCGAGGCGGCGTGGGCCACACCGGCGGCGAAAGCGGCGACAGGTGTCGGGTCCTTCACCAGGTCTTCGGCGACGTCGAGCACGGCACGCAGCGCGGCGATCATCTCGAGCGCGGCCTGCTGGAGGTGATCCAGCGCCTCCTTGGCCCGTTCGTCGGTTGTCATCGGCCCACCTTGTCTGGTTCGTGCTCGACGAAACTGATCTCGAGCCGTTCGTCCACCATCTTGGCCGCGCCGACGTCGCGCTTGCGAAGTGAGTCCGGCAGCACGATCGCCCGGCGGTGGGGCCCGACCCGCACGAGCAGCTCGCCGTCCCGCCGGGCCAGCTCGAGATCGTCCTTGTCGGCGAAGGGCAGATCGAGCGACAGCACCCGGTTCTTGCCCCGCGCCCTGATGCGCACCGGCTCACCCCGGTGGAACACAGCGTGGGCGTCGGCGTCGCCGTACAGGAGGTCGCCAAAACGGCGAAGCTTGTCGAGACCGACGAGTTCGTCCTGGGCCAGCTCCGCCTTCATCACCGGCAGGGGCGCGAATCCCGCTTCGATGGCGTCGAGGTGCTCGGCGTGGGTCGCCTTCCACGCGTCGAACCACGGGTCGCTGACGGCGGCGGGCAGCAGGCGGTTGGCGACGACCGCGTCGACGTGGTAGCCGAACAACGCCAGGTACGTCGCAGTCCGCCGCGCCTCGGCGATCACCATGCGCTCGGGGTTCACGACCAGGCGGACGCTCGTCGTGTCGCCGTCGGTCAGCAGTTCGCGCACGCCGTCGAGCCGGTCATAGAACCGACGGATGGCGGCGAACACGTCGTCATTGGCGATGGGCAGGTTGGTGACCCGGCTGACCAGCGGGCGCACGACCTTGGCAAGGCGCCGCTCCACCGGGAAGATCCGCCCCATGTACCAGGACAAGATGTCGGGCAGCGACAAGAAGCGGATGGTCTCCGCGGTGGGCGCGCAGTCGACGACGATCACGTCGTAGTCGCCCGACGCGGCGAACCCCTTGATGTCGGCCAGGCTGAACACCTCGTCCAGCCCGGGGATCACCGACAGCTCCTCGGCCTCGATCGCCTCGACGCCGACCCAGTCGAGCACCTCCATCACGTAGCGCTGCACGTCGGCCCACGTCTCTTCGAGCCGCTCCGTGGCGTCGAGCTGCTGACCATGGAGTCCGTCGACGACCGGCGTCGGTGTGGAGCCGAGGTATACGTCGAAGGAGTCGGCCAGCGAGTGGGCGGGGTCGGTCGACAAAACCAGGGTTCGCAGCCCGCGATCGGCGCAGCGCAGCGCGGTCGCGGCAGCCACCGTCGTCTTGCCGACACCGCCTTTGCCGGTAAAAAGAAGGATCCTCAAATCGGTTCTGCCGAAGCGGTGTCTTCGCCTACGCCTCGCTCGATCCGTGCCTTGAGTTCGCGCAGCGCCGTGGCGATGATGCGCGCCGCCGCCCGCTGCTTCACGAACCCGGGCAACGGCACCTTGAGCTCCACCATCAGGTTGTACGTGACATCGGTGCCGCCGCCGGCCGAGGGCGTGAACTGGTAGTCGCCGTCGAGCCGCGACGTGATGTCACCGGCGGCCTGCACCCACGCCAGACGATGCGGCGCGTCGCTGTAGTCATAGACCAGGGTGTACGACGTGCTTCGCCCGAAGGCGCCGGCCCGGAACGTGACGCGCGTCTCCCGGCCTTCGTTGTCGCGATCGAGAATCGTCACCGACTTGATGTCGTTGGCCCAGTCGGCGTAGTGGGCGAAGTCGGTGACCACCGCCCAGCACGCTTCGAGCGGCGCGCCGATCACGGTGCGCTCGGTGGCCTGGTCAGTCACGGCGCCTCATCGACGTGCGGGGCGTCATCGAACCGGTGCGCTTTACGACGGCCCAGTAGTAGCCCAGCACGATGCCGTAGCCGACCAGGATCGGGCACAGCAGCAAGGAGATCAGCAGCCACCGAATCCACGACCCGCGGTCGTCGGCCCCGCCGGCAAACGCCTCGGGGCTGCGGTTGATGCTGTCGAGCAGCGCGACAGGGAAGGGAACTCCATCCCGAGCACGAGCACGACGTACCGCATCGGGCCAACGTACCGTCAAACCCGACCGGCCCTCGGTGTGGGGGGCGTGCGGGGCGCGAACGTGCCGTTGCGCGCCGCCCACAGCCCGGCCAGGCCGAGGCCGTACATCGGCGCCAGGATCCCGAAGGCCAAGCTGGTGTAGGGGCGCGCCGCCGCGGTGGCGAGAGCGACGACGACCTCGACGGCGACCGAGCCCAACAAATGCACCTGGGTCTGGCGGGGCGCCGATCCCTGCAAGAAGAACAGGCCGCCCATCCCGATCTCGGCCTGGCGGCTGCGACCGGCGGCGATGATGAGGGCAGCGACGAACACTCCGGTGCCGACGACGAACATGGCCACCGCGACC
>JACDEA010000329.1:1034-3502 GCA_013816725.1 Actinomycetota bacterium | reverse complement strand
CGTCACCATCGAGACGCGCGGCGGCCTTCTCGGCGACAACACGACCCCCGTTTAGCAGCGCCGCCCTCTAGCAGCGCGGCCGGCTAAAACGCAAGAAGGCGCCCCTTGCGGGACGCCTTCTCGAGTAGTTGAGCGAAGCGGTTCAGACGGGTCGAACGCTGGTGGCCTGAAGGCCCTTGTCGCCCTGCTGCACCTCGAACTCGACCGCTTGGCCTTCCTCGAGGCTCTTGTAACCCGCCGTTTCGATGGCGCTGTAGTGCACGAACACGTCGGCGCCGTCGGATTGCGAGATGAAGCCGTAGCCCTTCTCGTTGTTGAACCACTTCACTGTGCCGGTTGCCACTGTGGCATCCCCTTTGACTCGGTTTCTTGTACTGAAGGGATGCCTTACTGCTGCGACTTCGTCGTTGCGGTAACTGCCGCCCCTCTGGGAAAAACAGTAACAGGGCCTACCTGTGAACCACCGTTCCCGACGGGCCGCTTTCGACGACCCAGCCGCGGGACACGAGGTCGGCCCTGATCGCGTCGGCCCGGGCGAAGTCGCGCGCCTGGCGAGCGTCGTCCATCTCGGCCACCTGGCGCTGGGTCTCGGCGTCGACGGCCTGCGGGGCCCGCTTCAGGTCGAGGCCGACGGCGCCGGTCAGTTCGAACACCGTGGCCGCGGCCCGCTCGTCGCCCTTGTGAGCGGCGTTGACCGCGTCGAAGATCACGGCCACCGCCTGGGGTGTCTTGAGGTCGTCGTCCATGAACCCGCGGAATTTCTCGACCGTGGCCGGATCGGGGATGGCGGGGACGTCGGCGAAGCGCCGGGCGAAGGCGTCGAGGCGATCGAGGCCGGACTCGGCATCGGCCAGGGTGTCGGGGCTGACGTCGAAGGGCGACTTGTAGTGGGCCCGCAGGGTCAGGAGCCGGTAGGCGCGGGCGTCGGTGTGGTCGAGCAGGTCGGTGAGCGCCGTGAAGTTCCGCAGCGACTTGGACATCTTCTGACCCTCGACCTCAACCATCGCGTGATGGGTCCAGTGCCTGGAGAACGCGTGGCCGGCGCCGACGGCCTGGGCCCGCTCGTTCTCGTGGTGCGGGAAGGTGAGGTCGTCCCCCGCAGTGTGGAGGTCGAAGCCGTCACCGAGCAGGTCGAGCGACATGACGGTGCACTCGATGTGCCACCCGGGCCGGCCCGGCCCCCACGGCGATTCCCACGTCGGCTCGCCCGGCTTGGCCTTCTTCCAGAGCGCGAAGTCGAACCACTCGCGCTTGTCCTCGTCGATCTCGACCCGGGCGCCGGCGCGCAGCGAGTCCAGCGGCTGGCGGGCGAGCAGGCCGTAGCCCGGCAGCGTCCTGACCTCGAAGTAGACGCCGTCGCTGGTTTCATATGCGTGGCCCCTGCCGATCAGCTCGTCGATGAACGCCACCATCTTCTCGACGTACTGAGTTGCTTTGGGAACGTGATCGGGACGCAGCACGCCGAGGCGGTCCATGGCGCTCCAGTGGATGGCCTCGAACTCGGCGACGACGTCGGCGCACGACCGGCCCTCGGCGATCGACCGGCGGATGATCTTGTCCTCGATGTCCGTCACGTTCGACACGAGGGTGACGTCGAGACCGCGCCACTCGAGGTAGCGGTGGAGCACGTCGTAAAACAGCGTGTTGCGGCCGTGGCCGACATGGGGCACGTCGTACGGCGTGGGCCCGCAGTGGTAGATCGACACCTTGCCCGGGTCGCGCATTTCCAGCTCACGCACCTGCCCCGAGGCCGTGTCATGGAGCCGTATCACCTAAGTAACCTAACCGGACCCATGTCAGCGACAGTCCCCGATAAACCCAGCCTCGACGGGCTCGAAGCCAAGTGGATCACCCGCTGGGACGCCGACGGCACGTACGCGTTCGACCGCAGCAAAACCCGCGCCGAGATCTACTCGGTGGACACCCCGCCGCCGACGGTGAGCGGCCATCTCCACATCGGCCAGGTGTGCTCCTACACCCACACCGATCTGATAGTCCGCTACCAGCGGATGCGCGGGCGGGAGGTCTTCTATCCAATGGGCTGGGACGACAACAGCCTCAACCTCGAGCGCCGCACGCAGCTCACCTACGGCGTGATCTGCGACCCGTCGCTCCCCTACGACCCGCGCTTCCGGCCGGCCGACCCGCCGCCCGACCGACCCGTCCCCGTGTCTCGGCCCAACTTCGTCGAGATGTGCGCCACGCTCAGCGTGGAGCTGGAGGACGAGTTCCGCCGGCTCTGGGAAACCGTCGGCCTGTCGGTGGACTGGTCGTACCTGTATCGCACAATCGGCCCCGACGTCACCAAGGTGTCGCAGACGGCCTTCCTCGGACTGCTCGACCGGGACGAGGCGTACCGGGTCGAGGCCCCCACGCTGTGGGACATCGACTTCAAGACGTCGCTGGCCCAGGCCGACCTCGAAGACCGCGAGATGCAGGGCGCGTATCACCGCATCCGTTTCGCCGGA
>JACDEA010000329.1:0-1024 GCA_013816725.1 Actinomycetota bacterium | reverse complement strand
CGGCGTGCGTGGCGCTGGTCGCCCATCCCGACGACGACCGCTACAAGCCCCGGTTCGGCACGACCGTGCGGACGCCGCTGTTCAACGCCGAGGTCCCGATCTTGGCCCACGAGCTGGCCGACCCCGAGAAGGGCACCGGCATCGCCATGATCTGCACATTCGGCGACACGACCGACGTCATCTGGTGGCGCGAGCTCAACTTGCCGGTGCGATCGGTGATGGGGAGAGACGGCCGGCTCATCCCGATGGGCTGGGACGACCCCGGCGCGCAGAAGGCCTACGACGACCTGGCCGGCAAGACGGCCAAGCAGGCCCAGAAGCGCATCGTCGAGCAGCTGCGCGAGTCGGGCGACCTCGTCGGTGATCCCAAGCCGATCACCCACGCGGTGAAGTTCTGGGAGAACGGCGACCGACCGCTAGAGATCATCACCACGCGGCAGTGGTTCATCCGCTTTCCGCCCAAGGAGGTCCTGCTCGAGCGGGGGCGACAACTTCGGTGGCATCCCGAGTTCATGCAGGTCCGCTACGAGAACTGGGTGAACGGGTTGGCCGGCGATTGGAACATCACCCGCCAGCGGTTCTTCGGCGTGCCCTTCCCGATCTGGTACCCGGTGGACGCCGACGGGCAGGTCGACTGGAACGCGCCGATCACCGCCGAGCCCGAGCGGTTGCCGGTCGACCCGTCCACCGACGTCCCCACTGGCTACAGCGAGGACCAACGGAGCCAACCGGGCGGCTTCGTCGGTGACCCCGACGTCATGGACACCTGGGCCACGTCGTCGGTCAGCCCCGAGTTCGTCTCCGGCTGGGTGCGCGACCCCGACCTGTTCGAGCGGGTCTTCCCGATGGACATGCGCCCTCAAGCCCACGACATCATCCGAACGTGGCTCTTCTACACGGTCGTTCGGGCTGAGTTGGAGTTCCACACCCTGCCGTTCACCAACGCGTGCATCTCCGGTTTCGTGCAGGACGCCGACCGCAAGAAGATCTCGAAGTCGAAGGGGAACTCGCCCGACGATCCGTT
>JACDEA010000328.1:1583-3528 GCA_013816725.1 Actinomycetota bacterium | reverse complement strand
GTCCACCGCACGTCGCGGTGTTCCTCATGCTCCTCCTCGTCCTGCTGGTCCGCCCTACCGGCCTTTTCGGGGAGGCCTGAGGTGGCGGCCATCGAAGAGCTCGACGCCGAGGAAGCAGCGCTGGCCGACCACACCGTCATCACGCCACAGGAAGCGGCCGAGGCGGCGGCGTGGCGTCCGGCGCCCCGCGGGGTGGCGGCCCGCGCCGCGGTACTGGCCGGCCTGGTTCTGTTGATTCTCGCCGTACCGCAACTCGTCCCCAGCATCTACACCAACCTGATCTCGCGGGCCGCGGTCTACGGGCTGATCGCGCTCTCGCTCAACGTGATCGTCGGCTACACGGGCCAGGTGTCGCTGGGCCACAGCGCGTTCGTGGGCGTCGGCGCGTTCGGTGCCGGCTACGCGCTTACCGTCATGAAGCTCCCCTACGCCGGTGCGATCGTGCTGGCCGCGCTCACCGGCGTGGCCGGTGCGCTCCTGATCGGCGCCATCGCGCTGCGGCTGGCGGGCCTGTACCTGGCCCTGGTCACCATCGCCTACGCGCTGTTCGCCCAGGAAACGCTGTTCAACGTGCGTTCGCTCACCGGCGGCGGTGCGGGCCAGCCGGCCCCGCGGCCGTCGATGTTCTCCACCGACGTGGCCTTCGCCTACTTCTGCATCGCCGTGCTGGCGCTGGCCCTGGCCTTCGACTGGCGCCTCACCGCATCGAAAGGCGGCCGGGCCATCGAAGCGCTCCGCGACGACGAACGGGTCGCCGCGTCGTGGGGCATCAACGTGACCAGTTTCAAGCTGCTGGCCTTCGTGATCTCCGGCATCCTGGCTGGTGTGGCCGGCGCCCTGTTTGCCGGCATCGAGCAACTGGCCTCGCGTCAGGACTTCACCTTCCTGCCCTTCGCGCTCACGTTCTTGGTGATGACCGTCGTCGGCGGCGCCGGCAACCGGTGGGGCGTCGTGCAGGGCGGTGTGCTGTTCGCCATCCTCCCGACGCTGCTCGACCGCGCCCATGAGAACTTCCACGTGTTCCCGTTCACAGCAATGAAGGTGACATGGGAACCTGCGATCGGCGCCCTGCTCTTGCTGGTCACGCTGATCTTCTCGCCCGGCGGGATCGCCCAACAGCAACGCCATCTGCTGAGCTGGCTGAGCTTCAAGCGCTTCAACGAGCCCGACCACGGCGGCGGCATCTCCCGAGGGGGCACGGGTGCCCGTCCCTAAATCGGCGAGGGAAGCGGGCGAGGAGCCCCTACTCGAGGCCCGCGGCGTGTCGATCCGGTTCGGCGGCGTGCAGGCCCTGTCCGACGTGGAGTTCGCGGTGCACGAGTCGGAGATCGTGGGGATCCTGGGGCCCAACGGCGCCGGCAAGACCACGTTCTTCAACTGCGTGTCGGGGTTCTACGCACCAAACAACGGGCGCATCATCCTCCACGGCGAGGACGTCACCGAGATGCGCCCCGACGAGCGGGCGCAGCGCGGGCTGGGGCGCACGTTTCAGCAAGTCGGTCTGGTGAAGTCGTTCACCGTGCTCGAGAACCTGATCGTGGCCCAGCACAAGAGCGTCAGCTACGGCGTGCTCTCGGGGATGTTCGGCCTGCCGTCGTCGCTGCGCGAAGAGAAGGTCCTGCGCGAAAAGGCGATGATCGTCCTCGACTTCATGGGCCTGATGCCGGTGAAGGATGCGCCGGTCGGGGGCCTGCCCTACGGCACGTTGAAGATGTGCGAGACGGCGGCCGTGATCGCCACCGACCCCGAGATCCTCATGCTCGACGAGCCGCTGGCGGGCACCGGGCCCGAAGAGGGCGAGGCGTTCTGCCAGCGGCTCCGCGACATGCGCCGCGACCTCGGCATCAGCATCGTGATGATCGAACACCACGTGCCGCTCGTCCTCGGGACCGCCGACTACATCTACGTGCTGAACTTCGGCGCGCTCCTCGCGCAAGGGCTGCCC
>JACDEA010000328.1:0-1573 GCA_013816725.1 Actinomycetota bacterium | reverse complement strand
CGCAACGAAGCCGTCGCCGTTGCCTACATGGGGGAAGGGGCGACCGCGCTTGCCTGACAAGACCCCGAGTGCACCCGACGACGTGCTCCTCGATGTGCAGGAACTGCGGTCGGGCTATGGCGCGCTCCCGGTGCTGCACGGCGTGTCCTTCCAAATCAACCGGGGCGAGACCGCGGTGGTGCTCGGCCTCAACGGCGCCGGCAAGTCCACAACCGTGCTGAACCTGTGCGGCGCGCTGCGGCCGTGGGCCGGCACGATCACCTTCGACGGGCAGGACTCCACCAGGTGGTCGACGGCCCGTTGTGTGCGCGAGGGCATCGTGCTGGTGCCCGAAGGCCGGCGAGTTTTCCCCGACCTCAGCGTCGAGAAGAACTTGCAGGTGGGTTCGTGGACCCAACGCAACGACAGCGCGTGGGTGCACGAGCAACGCGAGAAGGTTTACGACTACCTGCCGCGGCTTCGCGAACGCCAGGGTCAGCTGGCGGGCACCCTCTCGGGCGGCGAGCAACAGATGCTGGCGATCGGTCGCGGCCTCATGGCCCGGCCCAAGCTGCTGATCATCGACGAGGCGTCGCTGGGCCTTGCGCCGGTGATCGTGAAGGAAGTGTTCAAGATCGTCAGCCAGGTCAACGACGACGGCGTGACGGTGATCCTCGTCGAAGCCAACATCAGCGCGCTGGAGATCGCCGACAAGGGCATCGTGTTTCAGAAGGGCGTCATCACCGAGATCCTCCGCGGCCGCCAGCTCAAGAACACGGCCAAGGTGCGCGAGCTCGTACTGGGCTGAGCGGGGCCGGTCCTAAGACGCGCGCCGGCGACGCGCCGACGACGCCGGGGTGGCGGCCGCCTGGTTGTCGCGCACGGCATCGAGCAGCTCGTCGAACTTCTGCCGTAGTTCGGCCGCGTCGCGGCGGGCGGCCTGCACGATGACGATCGTGAGTCCGCTAAGCACCAGCGACAGGCCACCGATCCCGCCGGAGATGACATAGGGCACCTGGCCCTGCACGAAGTCCTTGCCGGCGGCGCCGTTCCAGGCCAGGAAGATGACGATGAATCCGAGGCCGACGAGGCCCACGGCGGTGTAGAGCGCTGACTTCGGCCATCCGGACACGCGCTGATCCTATTAGTCGTCAGTCGTCGACCGGGCGGAACACGATGCCGGTGCGGGGCTTGGGCCAGAAGAACGTGGTCTTGGGCGGCATGCGGACACCGGAGCGCCCCGTTTCGGCAATCTGCGCCACCGTTGCCGGCCGCAACAAAAAGGCGGCGTCGGCCCGGCCCTCGGCCACCGCGCCAACCACGGTGCCGCGGCCGTGCTGGTACACGAGCGTGTGGTCGGGGAAACCTTCCAGCGCGGCGGCCACGCGACTCGAATCCAGCGTGTGGGCGTCGGGGTCGCGAGGCGTGAGCCGCCACGCGCCCTCTGGCGTCACCACGGCAAGGGGCGGCGCCGCCTTGCTGACGCCGTCGACGCGGTCCATCTGGAAGAACGGCTCGAGCGCGGCGGCGACGTCGAACCCTTCGGGCAGGCCGGTGACCAGGCGATGGATGGCGCCGACGGTGAGCTGCGAGT
>JACDEA010000327.1 GCA_013816725.1 Actinomycetota bacterium | reverse complement strand
CCAGAAACGGAGAGTCGGTCTCGACAAGGAGTCGATCGTCGGGGCACAGGGCGGCGGCGGCCCGCACGTCGTCGGCGTTCTTGAACGTCACGATGCCGCTGAACGACAGCGCCGCGCCGTAGGCCAGCGACCGCTCGGCCTCGGCTGGGCCGCCGGTGAAACAGTGCATGACGATGCGCGACGGACGGCCCACGTCGTCGAGCACCGCGAACGTGTCGTCCCACGCGTCGCGTGTGTGGATGACGAGGGGCAAGTCGGCGTCGAGCGCCATCTGCACCTGCTGGGCGAACACGTCGCGCTGGACGGGGCGGGGCGAGTGGTCGTAGTGGTAGTCGAGCCCGCACTCCCCGACCGCGACGACGACGTCGTCGTTCAGCAGGTCACGCAGGCCGTCGAGCCCGTCCTTGGCGTCGTGCGGGTGCACGCCGGCGGTGGCCCACACGTCCGGATGGGCCCGGGCGACCGCGATGGCCTGGCGCGACCCCTCGACGTCGGTGCCCACGTTCACCAGCCGGGTGACGCCGGCGGCCCGGGCTTCCTCGACGACCGCGGCGTCGTCTATGTGGCAGTGACTATCGGTCCACACGACGCGGGAACAGCGGGGGGCCCTTCTCGACGGCCAGCCCGCCCGGGTACTGGCCCCATGCGGCGGCGTCGGGCAGCCGCTGCTCGTCGGCCCCGCCGGGCAGGCCGAGGCGGCGCCAGATCTCGTTGCTCGTCGTCGGGACGGCCGGCACGGCGAGGATGGCCACGATGCGCAACACCTCGAGCGCGTCGCCCAGGACCGCGGCCACCTCCGGCGACCCGGCCTCGGCCTTCCACGGCTCGTTGCTCTCGAGGTAGGCGTTGGTCTCGCGGATGAGCCGCCACGTCGCTTCGAGCGCTTCGCTGGGCGCGACCCGGTTCCATGCCGCCGCCGTCGCCTCGTAACAGTCGGCGGCGACCCCGGCCAGCGGGCTGTCGGCGCGCGGCGCCGGACCGACGCCGTCGAGCTTGCTGCCGACGACAGTGGCCACGCGCGACAACAGGTTCCCGAGGTTGTTGGCCAGGTCCGAGTTGTAACGATCGACGACGCGCTCGTAGGAGAAGTCGCCGTCGGGACCGAACGGCACGTCGCGCAGCAAGTGGTACCGCAGCGCGTCGACGCCGAAGTCCTCGACCAGGTCTGCGGGCGCGATCTGGTTGAGCGCGGTCTTGCTCATCTTCTCGCCGCCCACCAGCAGGAAGCCGTGCACCCACACGTGGCGGGGCGGGTCGAGACCGGCGGCCAGCAGCATGGCCGGCCAGTACACGCAGTGGAACCGGATGATGTCCTTGCCGATGACGTGGTTGGCCGTCGGCCAGAAGGCGTTGAAACGGTCGGGATCGGTGCCGTAGCCGATCGCCGTTGCGTAGTTCACCAGCGCGTCGTACCAGACGTAGAACACGTGCTTCTCGTCCCACGGCACCGGCACGCCCCAGTCGATCGACGTGCGGGTGATCGATATGTCGCGCAGGCCCTGCTTGATGAGCCCGATGGCCTCGTTACGCCGGGTGTCGGGTTGCACGGCGTCGGGATTGTCGGTCAGCCAGTCGAGCAAGGGCTTCTCATACTTCGACAGCTTGAAGAAGTAGTTGTCCTCGCTGAAGAACTCCACCGGGCGGCCGTGCACGGGGCACAGCTGTTGCTGGCCTTCCGCGCCGGACGGGCCGGCGACCAACTCGTCGTCGGTGTAGTAGGCCTCGCACGACACGCAATAGGGGCCTTCGTACCGCTGGATCTCGATGTCGCCCCGGTCGTAGATCGTCTGGAGGAACTGCTTGACCGCACCGTGATGGCGTTCCTCGGTGGTGCGGATGAAGTCGTCGTTGGAGATGTCGAGGAGCTTGGCTGTTTCCCGGAACCGCTCGCTGTTGCGGTCGACCTGCTCTTTGGGCGTGAGGCCGACGGCTTCGGCCGAGCGTTGCACCTTCAGCCCGTGCTCGTCGGTCCCGGTCAGGAAGAACACGTCGTCGCCCAAGAGGCGGTGCCAGCGGGCGACGGCGTCGGTGTTGACGGCCTCGTAGGCGTGGCCGATATGGGGCGCGTCGTTGACGTACGGGATCGCCGTCGTGATGAAGAACTTGGCCACCTTTATAAGGTACTGAGGGCGGAGGGGGTGGCAGTCATGAAAATCAGTGGCATTGCCCGCAAGGTCGACGACCTCGGACGTGTCGTGCTGCCGGTGGAGTTGCGCCGCGCGCTGGGCATCGGCGCAGGCGACGAGGTCGACATCGCGATGCTGGACGGGGTCATAACGATGCGGAAGGTCGAGACCCACTGCACGTTCTGCGGCGGGACCGACGGACTACGCGAGTTCCGCGGTCGTCAGGTCTGCTCGTCGTGTTCGCGGGAGCTGACCGACAGCGCGTAAACGCGGCGGCGCGGCACGCCCAGTTCGCCGGCCACGGCGGCGACCGCGCTCTTGCGGTCCTCGCCCGCCGCCTGGTGGGCAACCAGCGCGTCGACGATCTCGTCGTCGTCGGGCGGCTCGGTGGGCAGCGCGCCGCCGAGCACGATCACGTACTCGCCGCGGGGTTCACCGACGGCGGCCACCGCGTGCTTGAGTTGCCCGCGCCACACCTCTTCGTGGAGCTTGGTCAGTTCGCGCGCCACGGCGACGACCCGTTCGCCGCTGCACGCAGTCTCGAGGTCCGCCAGCGTGACCAGCAAGCGGTGCGGCGCCTCGTAGAGGATGATCGTGCGCCGTTCGGTCGCCAGCGCGGCCAGCCGCCGCGTCCGCTCGCCGCCCTTGCGGGGCATGAAACCTTCGAACACGAACCGAGCGGTGGGCAGTCCGCTGATGGTGAGCGCGGCCAGCGCGGCCGACGGTCCGGGCACCGTCGTCACCTCGACCAGCGCGCCGGTCGCCGCTGCGACCACCTTGTAACCCGGGTCGCTCACCGCCGGCGTTCCCGCGTCGCTCACCAGCGCGACGTTCTTGCCGTCGCGCAGCAGCTTGACGATCTCGTGCGCCATGCGGGCCTCGTTGGCGTCGCGCACGCTGACCAGCTTCGGCCCCCGGATCCCGACGTGGGCGAGCAGCCGCCCGGTGTGACGGGTGTCCTCGCAGGCGATGACGTCGACGCCGCGCAAGGCCTCGATCGCCCGGGGCGAAATATCGTCGAGGTTGCCGATCGGTGTCGCCACCACCGTCAGCCGGCCTGCCGCCACGTCGGGGTCAGCCTTTCAGCTCGAGTTGGTCGCCGGGGTGGAGCCCCCACCGGTCGAAGGCACCGGCCGCCGCCTCGATCACGCAGTGCGCCTTGGGTCGGGGAAGCCCGACGCGGTAGCGCCGCATCGTCTTGGTCGCCACGACGGCGAGGTCGCGACTGCAGAACGCAACGTCGATCGGGAACCGCATCC
This sequence comes from Actinomycetota bacterium, assembly GCA_013816725.1. GTDB lineage: Bacteria > Actinomycetota > Acidimicrobiia > Acidimicrobiales > JACDEA01 > JACDEA01. The sequence goes on along the minus strand of JACDEA010000327.1, from coordinate 143 downwards.
CCACCGTGTGCACCGACCGGGCCGGCTTGATCAGCAGCGCGCCGTCGATGCCGTCGCGCCCGAGGAGACCCTTGACGCGGGCCCCGAACGAGTCGGCCACCTCAACGCTGGCCAGCACTTCGCCGTCCCGCACGAGCCAGGGC
>JACDEA010000326.1 GCA_013816725.1 Actinomycetota bacterium | reverse complement strand
CATCTCGACCTCGCGGCCGAGCAGGCGCAATGCCGTGAACAGCTCGTCGGCTTGCGCGACCGGGCAACGGAGATCTTCCTCCGAATGCAGGATCAACAGCGGCGTGTTGATGTCGCCTACGTAGGTGATCGGCGACTGACGCCGGTACTCGTCGGGATCGTCGAGATGCGACCGGCCGACCCAACTGCGGAACGCCGACGCGATGTCGCACGATGACTCGAGCGCGATCAAGTTGTTGCACGCCCGCTCCGAACAGGCCGCCGCGAAGCGATCCGTGTGACCGACCATCCACGTCGTCATGTACCCGCCGTAAGACCCGCCGGTGACACCGAGGCGGCCGCCGTCGATGAAGGGGAACTGCGTCAACGCCTGGTCGACCACCGCAAGCAAATCGTCGTAGTCGATACCGCCCCATCCGCTGCCGGGCTCGACGTCGGCTGTGCGGCCGCGGATCGCCCGGGCGAAAGCCTGGCCGTAGCCAGATGACCCGCGCGGGTTGGCGTAGAGGACGACGTAGCCGTCACCGGCCTGCACTTGGAACTCGTCGAACAGCTTGTTGGCGTACTGGCTGAACGGGCCGCCGTGGATGTTCAGGATGGCCGGATACTTCCTGCCTTCCTTGAAGCCGGCGGGGCGCATCACCCACGCTTCGACTTCCTCGCCGTCGCTGGATGTTGCCGTGAACCGCTCGGGCGCCACGATCTCGCGGGCCGCCGTGAACCGCTCACCCAGCGACGTCAGCTGCACCTCCCCGGTGGGCGTGGCCACGAAAAGCTCGGCCGGCGCGGTGGCGGTCGCCGCCGTGAATGCCAGCGTGCCGCCGGCGGCGTCGAATCCGGTGACGACGCGACCGCCGCCGATCACGACCTCGGGCTTGCCCGACCCGTCGCCCGGCACGCGGTACAGCGGCACGCCGCCGCGGTCTTCGGCCTGGAAGTACACGTCGTCGCCGACCCACACCGGCTCGCGGGCGGCCACCAGCATCGGCGCGCAGTTGCGGTCGAGCGCCTCGGTGACGACGCGCACGTCGCCGGAGCGCAGCTCGACAACAGCGATCTGCGTATTGGCGGGAGACACCGAGGGGTCGGCCGCGAAGGTGACAGCCGCGCGCCGCCCGTCGCCGCTCGCCGATGGGCGGCCGTGCGCTGCGACGGTTTCGGTGAGTTGCTTGGGCTTGGGCGCATCGGCAACGGGATCGGCGACCGCGATCCGGAACAGGTCGCTGGCCCGGTCGAGGTCCCATGTGTCGTGGCGCGCCGACGTGAACAGCAGCGACTTGCCGTCCGGCGTCCAGCCCAGGCCACCGCTCGGAGCGGTGCCCTCGGTGACCGCGACCGGCTTGCCCACACCGTCGCCGTCGACCACGAACAGGTGGCGGGGGCGGTCGACGGTCCAGCCCACGCTGTCGAGCCGGTAGAAGAGGCGGTCGATGCGCCGGGGCGGCTGGTCCTTGGCCTTGTCCTTGCCGTAGCGCTCCTCATCCCGCTGGCGAGCACCGAAGGCGATGCGCCGACCGTCGGGCGACCAGGCCACGTCGTCGATCTCCTCGGGCCACGACGCCAGACGCACGACCTCGCCACCGCCGGCCACTGGGAGCACGTACAAACCGCTCCCCTTCGCCGGCCCGTCGCCGCTGTCGGAACGGTGCGAGACGAAGGCCAGTCGCGTCCCGTCGGGCGACCAGCGGGGCCGGCCGTCGCGCTTCTCGCCGCTGGTGACCGGGCGGGGCGGCGTCGACTTGTCGGCCGCGGCCAGCCAGATGCGGCTGCGGTACTCGTTGGCGTCGAGGTCCATCGTGGTGACGACGAACGCGATGGTGGCGCCGTCGGGCGACACCCGGGGATCGCCGACGTCGACCATCTCGGCGATGTCGGTCGATCGCATTCCCGTCCCACGCTGGCGCACCGTGGCCACTACGCGGTGGAACTGTCGGACGCGCCCAGCACGGCCTGCGCCGCCGCCAGGCGGGCGATGGGAACGCGGAAGGGCGAGCAACTCACATAGTCGAGCCCGGCGGCGTAGAAGAGCGCGATCGACTCGGGGTCGCCGCCGTGTTCACCGCACACGCCGAGCTTCAGTTTGGGGTTGGTGCGGCGGCCGCGCTCGACGCCCATCCGCACGAGTTCCCCTACGCCGGTGGGATCCATCGTCTCGAACGGGTTGCGCTTCAGGAGCCCCTGCTCGAGGTAGGCCGACATCATGCGGCCCTCGACGTCGTCGCGGCTGAACCCGAACGTCATCTGCGTGAGGTCGTTGGTCCCGAAACTGAAGAAGTCGGCCGCTTCGGCGATCTCGTCGGCGGCGATGGCCGCTCGGGGTGTTTCCACCATCGTGCCGATCGTGACGTCGATGGGCTTGGTGACACCGGCGGTGGCCGCTGCGATGGCGTCCTCGGCCCACGACCGGGCCAACGCCAGCTCTTCACGCGACACCGTGAGCGGGATCATCACCTCGACGACAGGCTTGCCGCCGTCGAGCACGCGCTGAGCGGCGGCTTCCATCAGGGCCCGCACCTGCATGGCGTAGAGGCCGGGCTTCACGACGCCCAGCCGCACGCCGCGAGTGCCGAGCATCGGGTTGAACTCGTGCCACGCCTGCGCGGCCTTGAGCAGGTCCTGCTCCTCGGCGGTGAGGCCTTGCGTGGCCTCCTTGACCAACAGCTCCTCGGTGCGGGGGAGGAACTCGTGCAGGGGCGGGTCGAGGAGTCGGACAGTGACGGGGAGCCCGTCCATCGCCTCGAGGATCTCGATGAAGTCGGCCTTCTGGGCGACGCGCAGCTCCTCGAGCGCGGCGGCCTCCTCCTCGGGGGTGTCGGCCAGAATCATGCGACGCACGATCGGCAACCGGTCTTCGCCCAGGAACATGTGCTCGGTGCGGCACAGCCCGATGCCCTCGGCGCCGAACTGGCGGGCGTTGGCCGCGTCGGGCCCGTTGTCGGCGTTGGCCCGAACGGCGAGCTTGCCCTTGCGGATCGCGTCGGCCCACTTGAGGATGACGGCGAACTCCGGCGGCGGCTCGGCCGCCGAAAGCTGTACGGCGCCGAGGACGACCTCACCCGTCGCCCCGTCGAGGGAGATGACGTCGCCCTCGTTGACGGTGACCCCGCCAACGGTGAAGGACTTCCCGCTAATCTTGATCGACTCGGCACCGACGACCGCGGGCTTGCCCCAACCGCGCGCAACAACAGCGGCGTGGCTGACCAGCCCGCCCCGCGCGGTGAGGATGCCCTCGGCGACCATCATCCCGTGCACGTCCTCCGGTGACGTCTCGCTGCGGACGAGCACCACCTGCTCGCCGCGGTCGGCGGCGTCGGCCGCGTCGTCGGCAGTGAAGTACGCCCGGCCCACCGCGGCGCCAGGCGACGCGCCGAGGCCCTTGGCGATCACCGTGATTTCGGCGCCGGAGAACTGCGGGTGCAGCACCTGGTCAAGGTGGTCGCCGGTGACGCGTTGCACCGCGTTCTCGCGCGACAACTTGATCTTGCGGTCCTTGGTCATGTCGACGGCCATCCGCAGCGCGGCGGCGCCGGTGCGCTTGCCCACGCG
>JACDEA010000325.1 GCA_013816725.1 Actinomycetota bacterium | reverse complement strand
GTCCTCGCTCGGCGAGGACATTGGATCGATCACTGGGAGCCCGACGACGAAGCGTTCTGGGACGGCGGCGGCAGCCGCATCGCCCGCAAGAACCTGATCCTGTCGATGTTCGCCGAACACATCGGCTTCAGCGTGTGGGTGCTGTGGACGATCGTCGTGCTGAATCTGGCGAACATCGGGATCACGTTGTCGGTGTCGGAGCTGTTCCTTCTCACGCTGATCCCGAATCTGGTGGGCGCGGTGCTGCGCATCCCTTACACATTCGCGGTGCCCAAGTTCGGCGGGCGCACGTGGACCACCTTCAGTGCCGGCCTCTTGTTCATACCGACGGTGCTGCTCGCCGTCGTGGTTCCCAGCGGCTGGCTCCTCGACCAGACCCACGACATGCAGGTCTGGGTTTTGTTCTTGTGCGCGGCCGCCGCCGGCGTCGGTGGCGGCAACTTCTCGTCGTCGATGGCCAACATCTCGTTCTTCTATCCAGAACGGAAGAAGGGCTGGGCGTTGGGCCTCAACGCCGCCGGTGGCAACCTCGGCGTCGCCGTCGCCCAGCTCGCCGTGCCGCTCATGATCATCATTGGGGTGCCGTCGGCCGCCGTGAAGCTGCCGGCCCACAACGTGCACCTGGCCTACGCCGGTCTGATGTGGCTTCCCTTCATCGCCGCCGCCTGCCTCCTGGCGTGGCGCTACATGGACAGCCTCACCCAGGCCAAGGCGGACACGAGGTCGTACGTGTCCGCCCTGCGATACGGCCAGACATGGATCATGTCGTTCCTCTACATCGGCACGTTCGGATCGTTCATCGGGTTCTCGTTCGCGTTGCCTCTCGTGATCAAGACCACGTTTCCTGAATTCCTCGTCGGCCATCCGTTCATCGCCACGTACCTCGCCGGGCTCAGCTTCATCGGCGCCCTGCTCGGATCGCTGGCTCGGCCGTTGGGAGGCCAGCTGTCCGACAAGATCGGTGGGGCGCGCGTCACCTTCGTGGTGTTCCTCGGAATGGCGATCGCGACGGGCGTCGCGATCGTCGGCGTTTCCCACCGGAGCTTCCCCCTGTTCTTCGGCTCGTACATGGTGGTGTTCCTGCTCGCCGGCACGGGCAACGGGTCGACGTACAAGATGATCCCGTCGATCTTCGCCCACATCGGAACCAGGGAAGCCGAGGCCGGCAACATCGACGTCAAGACCGCACTGGGCGACTCGAAGCGGCGGGCGGCGGCGGTGATCGGGATCGCCGGCGCCATCGGTGCGTTCGGCGGGGTACTCATCCAGGTCGTCCTGCGGCAGTCGAGCCTTACCGTGTCGGCGCTGGTCAAGGCGGCGCCCACGCCGGCGGCCAAGGTCGCGGTCGCCGCCGCCCACGCCAATTGGTCGGTGCCGGCCCTGGGTGTCTTCCTCGCGTCCTACATCGTCTTCGCCGGCGTCACCTGGTTTGTCTACCTACGCACGACGTTCGCCAGCCGGGTGTTCTCGCCGACCCTTGCCGGGGCGTCGATTTAGGAGCGTCAAACCAACTGGTATCCGCGGCGCATCACCGTGCGGACGCTGCTGCCGCCGTCGCCGAGGCGGCGGCGCAGCCGCCCGATCGTGACCTCGAGGGCATGGTCGTCGGCGTCGGCGTCGCCCCACACCTCACGTAGCAGAACGCGCTTGGCCACAACGGCGCCGGAGCGGCGGGCAAGGGCGCGCAGGACGGCACGCTCGCGGTCGGCCAGTTCGATGCGAATGCCGTTGACGACGACGGCGGCGCCCTGAAACAGCAGCTCGCCGGCAGTCGTGTCCACCACCCACCGCCGCTGGATCAACGCGTCGGCCAGCGCGCTCACCATGGCGCCGAGCAGCGGGCGTTCCGGCTCGATGGCCGCGACCAGGCCGTGGGCGACCGCGGTTTCACGGCATACCGGACCGACGCACACCGGCAGGACGTCCTCGGCGAAGGCACCTCGCAGATCGCGGTCACCCGCAAGCGCGAGCAGGCTCTCGACCGCCGGCGCGCTGGTGAACGTGACCGCGTCCACCGACGCGTTCACGATCGCGTCGGCCAGCCGGTGCACAGGCGTCGCGTCCTCGGGTGGGAGCCAGCGGTACACCGGGAGCGTGACCACATCGGCGCCGGCTTTGCGAAGGGCGTCCGCGCTGTCGCTGCACTGCGAGCCGTCGAGTTGGAGCGCGACACGGCGATCCTGAATTCCGCCGTCGATCAGGTAGTCGACCACGCCGGCGAGCCGACCCGTGGGGCTCAGCCACTCGACCTCGCAGCCGGCGGTGGCCGCGGCGCCAACCGCTTTCGGGCCCCGGGCCACGATGCGCGACCCCCGCAGGATGGACACCACCGCAGACCCCATGCCCCAGCTGTCGGCCGCTGACAGCCAGCCGCGCACGCCGATGCCCGTGTTGACGATGACGACGTCGGGCGGCTGCTCGAGAAGCGCCGTGGTCGCGTCCCGCAAGCCGCCCTCGCGTCCCAACGCGAGGGTCTTCAGCACGGGCGCGTGAATGACGTGGGCGCCGCGGCGGTCAAGCAGTTCCGCCTGCTCCTCCCAGCGGCGGTCGGCGGTCACGCCGACGACGAACCCGTCTAGCGGGCGATCGGTCATGCCCGAGGGTGCCCGCATCATGTTTCCGGACGGTTACCGCGTCCGCACAGCCGCGCTACAGCTTCCCTTCGTGTGATGTACACCGCGGCCGCCGTTGCCCGCGGCGCTTTCGCGTCCTAGTACGTCGGCGCGCAGCTAGGAGTAGCGCGCCTCGGTGGCGTAGTGCTCGGCCAGGTCGACGATCGGCGCGAAGTCGTCGAACGCGGTGACCAGATCGAGGTCGTCGCGAAGGGTGCCCTTGGCCGCCAACGCCGCGTAGGCGCGCTGCATCTGTTTCGTGGCGGCGAGGAGGCCGGTGAGGGGCGACACGACGAGGTCGTAGCCAAGGTCGTGCAACTCGGACGGGCTGCGCAGCGGCGTGCGGCCGCCCTCGATCATGTTGGCGACGCGCACCAGGCCGGGTGTCGCCGCGGTGATCGCCTCCATCTCCTCGACCGACTCGGGCGCTTCCACGAACACGGCGTCGACGCCGAGGTCGGCGGCCATCTTCACCCGTTCGATCGCTTCGTCGAGGCTCACCGCGGCGCGGGCATCGGTGCGGGCGGTGACGAACAACCGATCGCGTACGTCGAGCGCGGCACGCAGCTTGCCCAACCACTCGTCGCGGGGGACCACGCGCTTGCCGGCCATGTGGCCGCACTTCTTGGGCCATACCTGGTCCTCGAGGAAGATGCCGACGGCGCCCGCGGCCTCGTACAGCTCGACCGTGCGGATCGTGTTCAGCGGATTGCCGTAGCCGGTGTCGCCGTCGACGACCACTTGCACCGCGGGCACCGTGCCGCACACGCGGCGCGCCACCTCGGCCATCTCGGTCTGGGTGAGGTAGCCGAAATCGGGAAGCCCCAACTGCGTCGCCGACGTGCAGTAGCCCGAGAGGAACATCGTGGCGAAACCAGCGCGCTCGGCCAGCCGCGCGGACAGCGCGTCGAAACAGCCGGCCATCACCACCGTCTCACCGGCGGCG
>JACDEA010000324.1 GCA_013816725.1 Actinomycetota bacterium | reverse complement strand
GCTTCGGGCGGGGGCTGGGGCGGGGACGGGAACGACAGGCCCAGCTCGTCGGGCGTGGGCTCGGGCTCGGCGGCCACGCGGTGGGCGGCGGCTTCGGCCGCGGCCCGAGCGTCGGACTCGGCCCGCTCGAGTGACTCGGTGGCCTCGTCGAGCGTGCGGCGGACGACGCGGTACGCCTCGACCAACCGGTCACGGCCGGCCTGCAATTGCTCGACCTGTGACAACGCCAAGCGCCGTCGCCGCATCAGGTCGCCCATCATCCGGTTGCGCAGCGCGCCGGTCTCGGTGGAGATCTCCTTGGCCTGCTGGCGGGCCCGCTCGATGAGTCGATCGGCCTGCTCCTGCGCGCGGCGACGCACCCCTTGCGCGTCGGCCTCCGCGGTCTGGCGCACGACGTGCGCCTCGGCCTCGGCCTCGCCCACCCGGTCGGCCAACGCCCGCTCGGCCTCGGCCCGCAGCCGGCTCGCCTCCTCGTGGGCGTCCTTGAGAATCTGCTCGACGCTGTCTTCGGCCTTGCCGCGAATGTCGGCGGCCGCTTCGTGCGCGCTGCGGATGATCTTGGCCGTGTGCTCGCCCAGCGCGTTGGTGATGGTGGCTTCGTCGAGCTGCGGCTTGGCGGCGCGCGCCTCGGCCTCGCGCAGCGCATGCTCGAGCTCGCGCTGGCGATCCTTGGCCGCCCGGAACGACTCGGCGACGCGCGTGAGGTAGAGGCGGACCTCGTGCGCGTCGAACCCCCTGAACGTCGTGGAGAACCCGCGGTGAGCTACTTCTTCGGCGGTCACCGGCACGTCGGCCGCGCTGTATCGACGCTCGTCGGCCATGCGCGTCAAGGTTACGACCGCGACCTCCTCCAAGAGCGGACCCGCGCCCGCGTTTTCCCGGCGCCCGCGACCGACGGCTATTGGTGGCGACGGAGTTGCTGGACCATGCGGAGTTGCTCAACGGCGCGGTTGCGGCGAGCGGCGGCGGCGGCGGGATCGACGGGCTGCATGGCGTGGTTGGCCCACTCGACCAGAACCTGCGGGTTGAACGGCTTGGGAAGGTACTCGAAGATCTCCTGGCCCCAGGCCCGGATCTGGTCCTCTTCGCTCGTGCGAGCCGTGAGCAACACGACGGGGATGTCGGCGGTGCTGGGATCGGCGCGCAGCGCGGCGAGCGCGTCCCAGCCGTCCATCACCGGCATCATGAGGTCGAGGAAGATCACGTCGGGCCGCTCGCTGCGGGCCACCTCGACGGCTTCGGCGCCGTCACCGGCTCGAAGACCGTGAACCCGCCTAGCTCGAGGTTCACCCGGCACAGAACGCGGATGCCTTCCTCGTCGTCAACGACCAGCGCGCGGCCCGCAGCCATTTCACCGCCCCCGTTGTTTTGCGACAGGCGGCGCGGCCGGCAGGAAGATCGAGAACTTGGCGCCCTTCTTCGGCTCGGAGTCGACGCCGACATGGCCGCCGTGCGCCTCGGCCACCCGCTTGACCATGGCCAGCCCGAGGCCAAGCCCGCCGTACGGGCGGGTGTCGGATCCGTCGCCCTGCACGAAGTCGGCGAACGCGTGGTCGTGCTCCTCGGGCGTCATGCCTTTGCCGTGGTCGGCCACGCTGACCTCCACGCCGGCGGTGCGGCCGTTGGTCGCCGGCTCGGCCGTCACGGTGATGCGGCTCCCGTCGGGTGAGAACTTCACCGCGTTGTCGATCAGCTCGTCGAGCGACTTGGCCAACCACCGACGATCGGCCACCACCGCGGGAATCCCCCGGGCGACGCGCCGGGCGAGCGGGTGGGCCCCGTCGACGCGGGCCGACCATCGCGCCACGACGTCGTCGACCACGGCGCGGACGTCGATGGCCTCGGGCCGCAACGGCGAACGCCCGGCGCTGGTCGTAGCGAAGAACTCGAGCATCTCGACGATGCGGGCCAGCTGGTGAGCCGAGTCGAGGATGTCCTGCTGCACGTCGCGGGCCTTGGCTGGTGTGAGCTGGCGGCGCGTGAGGATCTCGGTGAAGCCGATGACGCCGGCCAGCGGTGTGCGCAGCTCGTGGCCGATATGCGAGAGGAACTCGGTCTTCATGCGCTCGACTTCGCGCTCGCCGCGCAGGTCTCGCAGCACGAAGACACCACCGACCAGTTCGCCGTCGGGCCCGCGCAGCGCGCCGGCCGACACCGCCACCGGGATGGCGCCGCCGTCGCGCTGGCGCAACTCGCCTATCGCCGTCCACCGCCGGATGAGCGGCTTGCGCAACCGCGGGCCGAGGTCGACACCGGTCTCGGTGCGCAGCGGCAGCATGCGGGCCGCGTCCTTGCGCCGCGCCTCAACTGCCGACAAGCCCGTGAGTTCTTCCGCCGCTCGGTTGAAGTCGGTGATGCGGCCGTCGCCATCGACCGCGACGAGCGCTTCGCCCATGCCGGCCACGACGGCTTCGAGCCGGTCGCGCAAGCGCGCTTCATCGTCGGCCGCCTGGCGCAACGCCGTGGTCTTCTCCTCGATGGAAGAGGCCATCGAGTCGAACGTGGCCCCGAGCACACCGACCTCGTCCTCACTGACTACCTCGGCGCGCACGTTCAGCTCGCCGCGCTGGATCGCACTGGCCGCGGTGGTGAGTCGGCGCACGCCGGCGCCGATGCGCTCGCCGACGATGGCAGCGAGCAGCAACGCCAGCAGTGTGCCGCCAAGAGCGATGAAGAACAGCGTGCGGTACAGGTCGTGACGCGTCTCGTCGACCACGGTCGTGGGCGTGGCGGCGACGAGCGCCATCACCGGTGAGCCGTCGCCGCCGGCCACCGGCTGCGCGGCGATGAACCGCCCGCCGGCCGTCGTCGTCGCCGGTTGGCCTTCGTCGAGCACGCGACGTACGAGCTGCGTGACCGCCGCGCTCGGAGGTTGACGACCGAAGCGGGCCAGCGTCCGGGTGCGGTTGGCCAGCGTGAGCGACAACCCGGCGTTGTCGCGGGACCGCAGGTTCAGGTACTGGTCGTCGAGCACGTAGGACGCCACGACCATCCCCAGGGGCAGGCGGGCCTCGGCCGTCGTCGGTTGGTAGGCGACCGCCGCTATGCCGATGGCAAGCGCGCGGCTGCCGATCACCGCTGCGGTGCCGACTTCACTCTGGCGACGGACCGCTTCGCGCACTGCTGTCGACCCGGCAAGGAGGAACGCCTCGCGCTGATCCAGCTTGTACGCCGCCAGCACGGTGCGGTCGAACGACAGGTACTCGAGCGGGAGCCCGTCGAGGAAGTTGTCCGACAGCTTGCGGAGCGCATCGTCCACCAGCGCGCTGTGCTGAGGCGTGCTGTAGAGCTTGAGCAGCTCGGGCGCCGCCGCGCTCTGCAAGCTGACCGCAGACAAACGGGCCCCGCGAGTGGCGTCGCCGCTGCGGTTTTCGATCAGCGCCGACTCGACCCCGCCGCGCTCGCCCAGCCGCCGCAACGCTTGGTCGCGGACCGTGCTGGAGATGACCGCCGACAGGGCCAGCGAGAGGACGAGAACGACGAGCAGCAGCACGACGGCCGCGCTGGCGGCGACGCGGGCCGCGATCGACCGGCGGCTGATCGCCAGGACCGACGCGCCGATGCCGACCGCGCC
>JACDEA010000323.1 GCA_013816725.1 Actinomycetota bacterium | reverse complement strand
AGCCCGAAGAGATGCGGCCGGTGAGTCGATTCCCGTCGAGCGACATCGACCTGGCCTTCGTGGTAGCCGAACGGGTCCCGGCTGGCGCGGTGGAGGCCACCCTGCGCGCCGCCGGCACAGACCTGCTGGCCGACGTGTCCCTGTTCGACGTCTATCGCGGTGCCGCCGTGCCCGACGGGACCAGGAGCGTGGCCTACCGGCTGCGCTTCCAAGCCCCGGACCGCACCCTCACCGACGACGAGGTCGGCCAGGCCCGCCAGCGTTGCATCGACGCCGTCGCCACCGCGCACGGCGCCCAACTCCGAGCCTGAAAAGAAGAGTCGAGGCGAGTTTCGTCGCCCCGGTTGGGTTCGGCCCCGTAGCGCATAGTCATGCAGAAGCGTGTATGATCGTGCGATGGGCAAGGTCCGGGTCGGCGTGGTGGGCGCGTCTGGGTATGCCGGGGCCGAACTCCTTCGCCTGTGCGCGGCCCATCCGCAGCTCGACGTCGTCTACGCCACCGCCGACAGCTACGCGGGCACGGCGGTCGCCAACCTCTACCCCAGTCTGGCCGGCGCCTACGCCGACGCCGTCTTCGAGCCCTACGCGCTCGACCGGCTCGAGGGCCTCGACGTCGTGTTCCTCGCCCTGCCGCACGGCGAGTCGCAGCGCTCGATGGCCGAGATCCGTAAGCGGGTCGGCGCGGTCGTCGACCTGGGGGCGGACTTCAGGTTGAAGGACCCCTCGCTCTACCCGACCTGGTACGGCGAGGAGCACAGCGCTCCCCAGCTGCTGGGCGACTTCGTCTACGGCATCCCCGAATTGGCCGGCGGCGCATTGGCCGGCGCCACGTTGGTCGCCGCCGCCGGGTGCTACGTGACCGCGGCGTCATTGGCCTTGGCCCCGCTGGTCCGAGCCGAGCTCCTGGCGCCGACGGGCATCGTGGTCGACGCCGCCAGCGGCGTGTCCGGGGCCGGCCGAGCGCCGTCGCACACCACGCACTACGGCACCGCCAACGAGGACTTCGTGGCCTACGGCTTGGTGTCGCATCGCCACACCCCCGAGATCGAACAGGCGGTCGGCCCGGGCGCGCAGGTGCTGTTCACGCCGCACCTGGCCCCGATGACCCGAGGCGTACTGGCCACCTGCTATGCCCGGCCGGCGGCCGGAGCTCCACCCACCACCGCTGCCATCCTCGACGCGTTGCGCTCCTTTTATGCCGACGCCCCGTTCGTGATCGTCGACGAACGCTCACCGTCGACCAAGTCCACGTTCGGATCCAATGCCTGCCACATCACCGCCCGCTACGACGATCGCACGGGGTGGGTGCTGGTGCTGGCCGCGCTCGACAACCTCGTCAAGGGCGCGTCGGGCCAGATGATCCAGTGCGCCAACCTCATGCTCGGCCTGCCCGAGGCCACGGGCCTCACCAACGTAGGGATCTATCCGTGAGCGTCACCGGCCCGCAAGGGTTCGTGGCCGGCGGCGTGGCGTCGGGCATCAAGCCCTCTGGCGACCTAGACCTGGCCATCGTGGCGACCGCGGACGGCAAGCCCGTCGCCGCCGCCGGCGTGTTCACGGCGAACAAGGCCACCGCGGCGCCGGTGCAGGTGTCCCGCGCCCATCTGGACGCGACCGGCGGGTACGCCGCCGCCGTGGTGCTCAACAGTGGCAACGCCAACGCGGCCACCGGTGAGCGGGGCCGAATCGACGCCGGTCGGATGTGCGAACTGACCGCCGTCGCCATCGGCTGCGCGACGACCGACGTCCTCGTGTGCTCGACCGGTCTCATTGGTTTCGACCTCCCGATGCCCTGCGTCGAGTCCGGGGTGCCCAAGCTGGCCGGCGTCCTCAGCGTCGACGGTGGCCAGACCGCGGCCGACGCCATCCTCACCACTGATACGCACCGCAAACAGGTCCTCGTGAGCGGCAACGGATTCAGCGTCGGTGGCATGGCCAAGGGCGCGGCCATGCTGGCGCCGAACATGGCGACGATGCTGGCCGTTCTCACAACGGACGCCGAGATCGCGCCGGCGGCACTGGCCGGGGCACTGTCTGACGCGGTCGCGCACTCGTTCAACGCGATGTCGGTCGACGGCTGTACCTCAACGAACGACACCGTTCTCGTCCTCGCCAGCGGCCAGGGTGTCGAGCCGACAGCATCGGAGTTCGCCGCTGCCCTGCGCGCCGCGTGCAGTGATCTCGCCGGGCAGATGGTCGGCGACGCCGAGGGCGCGACCAGGGTCATCAACGTGCGAGTGATGGGCGCGGCCACCGCCGACGAGGCCCGCGCCGCGGCGCGCAAGGTGGCCGAGAGCCAGCTGGTGAAGTGCTCGTTCTACGGGCAGGACCCGTACTGGGGCAGGGTGGTTAGCGAAGTGGGCTCGGCTGGCGTCGCCTTCGACCCCGACCGCGTCAGCGTGCGCTACGGCGAGACGACGGTGTGCCGCGATGGCGTGGCGGTGGAACACGACGGTGATGCGGTGGCCACGCACCTCGCGCAGCGCCACGTGAGCGTCACCGCTGATCTGGGTCTCGGTCCCGGCGAGGGCGTCATCCTCACCAACGACCTCACCCACGCCTATATCGACGAGAACATGAAGACGTCGTGAACGCCGAGGAGAAGGCCGAGATCCTGGCCGAAGCGTTGCCGTACATTCGCCGGTTCTGGGGCAAGGTCATCGTGGTCAAGTACGGCGGAAACGCCATCGGCGACGACAACGCGCTGCAGCAGTTCGCCAACGACGTCGTACTCATGCGCTCGGTCGGGATGATCCCCGTCGTCGTCCACGGCGGCGGGCCGCAGATCGGCGACCTCATGGAGCGACTGGGCAAGGTGCCGGAGTTCCGCGACGGCCTACGCGTGACCGACGCCGAGACGCTCGACATCGCCCGCATGGTGCTCGTCGGCAAGGTCAACCGCGAGATCGTCACCGCCATCAACATGCACGGTCCCCTCGCGGTGGGGTTGTCGGGCGAGGACGCCGGGCTGTTGAGCGCGTCGCAGCGCAGCCCGGAACTGGGGTTCGTCGGCGATGTCGGGGCGGTCAACACCACCGTCGTGCACCGCCTGCTCGGTTCTGAGCTGATTCCTGTCGTGGCCACCATTGCCGCTGACGCCAGCGGGCAGGCCTACAACATCAACGCCGACACGGCAGCCGGCGCGCTGGCCCAAGCCCTCGAGGCCGAGAAGCTCGTGTTCCTTACCGACGTGGATGGGCTGCGCAGCGACAAGGACGATCCGGCGTCCACCATCAGCACGCTCTCGGCCGACGAGGCCGACAAGCTCATCGCCGACGGCACCGTCGCTGGTGGCATGGTCCCGAAAGTCCGCGCCTGCATCGACGCTGTCCGCGGCGGCGTCGGCCACGCCCACATCCTCGACGGCCGCGCGCCGCGGGCCCTACTGCTCGAAGTGTTCACACCCGAAGGCATCGGCACGATGCTCACGCCATGACCGAGACCCACGACCCGATCATGAACACCTACCCGCCGCAGGCCGCGACGTTCGTTCGCGGTCAGGGAACGCTGCTCTACGACGGCGACGGCAACCGGTATCTCGACTTCCTGTCCGGGCTGGCAGTGGCGTCGCTGG
>JACDEA010000322.1 GCA_013816725.1 Actinomycetota bacterium | reverse complement strand
CGTGGATGTCGAGCGAGATCACGCTGGCGCCAGAATCGGCGATCAGCGCGGCGACGTGCGCGAGGGCGCCCGGGCGGTCGGGCAGCTCGACCCGTAGGCGGTAGAGAGGCATCGCCGCCAGCGTGGCCGATGCAGGTTTCGCCGTGGTTTCGTACCGGCGAACGCACGGTATCGATTCGAGCGCCGTGTCCAGGGGTGTTGTCGCGAACAGGTTGGGGCGTAGCCGCTAGTCGACGAGCGACTGGTACACGACCTCCCGACCTCGCCAGGGTCCACCTCGACCTTCAGCTCGGTCATGCGCCGACCCGATCGAGGGCGAGTTGCTTGAGGCGCTTGTAGTCGACCTTGCCCGCGGGGCTCCGGCCGATCGTGTCGACGACGATGACTTTGCGAGGTGCCTTGTAGCGGGCGAGCCGCGCTCGCACGTGCTCGATGAGGGCGTGGTCGTCGATCACCGCGCCGGTGGCCGGCTCCACCACCGCGCAGATGATTTCGCCGAAACGATCGTCGGGCAGACCGACACACACTGCGTCGGCCACCGCGTCGTGCTCCTTCAAGACCTCCTCGACCTCCTCGGGGAACACCTTCTCGCCACCGGTGTTGATGCAGACCGTTCCGCGGCCGAGTAGGTGCAACGACCCGTCGGAGTTCACCGAGGCGAAGTCGCCGGGAATCGACCAGCGCTGGCCGTCGATGGTGCGGAACGTCTTGGCCGTCTTCTCGTCGTCCTTGTAGTACCCGAGGGGGATGAAGCCGCCCACGGCGACCATGCCGACGCCATCGGACCCGGGCTCGACGCGCCGCCCGTCCTCGGTGAAGACCTGGACGAACGGCCCCAGCTGGAACTGCGCGGTCTCGGCGGCCACGCCGGCTCCTGACGTCGACGAGCCCATCCCGACCGCCTCGGACGACCCGAACGAGTCGAACAGCATCGCCTGCGGGACGTGGCGCAGCAGGCCCTCTTTGGTCTCATGACTCCACATCACACCCGATGAGGAAATCAGCCGCACGCTCGACAGGTCGTAGGCGCCGGGCGACTTTTCCAGTTCGGCCAGCATCGGTTTGGCGAAGGCGTCGCCAACGATGACGATGGCGTTCACGCGGCGCGCCGCGACGGTTGCCCACAGCTCGGCCACGCCGAAACTGCGTCCCTCAAGAACGACAATGGCGCCGCCGCCCTGCATGGCGATGAAGGCGGAGAACTGACCGGTGCCATGCATGAGCGGGCAGGCGGGGAGCATGGCGAGTCCCGGCTCGGTGAGGCGCGACCGGAACTCGTCCAGGTCGGCGGCCGGCGGGATCCCCACGATCGGGTTGCCGCCACCGCCCAGGACCATGAACAGGTCGTGCTGGCGCCACATCACGCCCTTGGGCATCCCGGTGGTCCCGCCGGTATAGAGGAGGAGGAGGTCGTCGCCCGACCGACCCCACGGCGCGACGGTGCGTTCGGCGCCGGCGGCCACCACCTCGTCGTAGCGGACGGCCCACTCCGGCGCCGGCGCGTCACCGTCGTCGACGACGTACCACCGCTTCACCTTCGGCAGCTCGGCTCGGACCTTCTCGAGAAGCGGCGCGAACCCGGCGTGGAACACGACCGCTTCGGCATCGGCGTTGTCGAAGAGGTACAGGATCTCCTCGGGGCCGTAGCGGTAGTTGGTGTTGACCGGCGCCATGCCCGCCTTGAACGCGGCGACGTAGGTCTCGAGGTACTCGGGGCCGTTGTAGAGGTAGGCGGCGACCTTGGATTGCTGGCGCAACCCGGCGGCGATGAGGTCGGCGGCCAACGCGTTGGCCCGGCGGTCGAAGTCCCGCCACGACACGACCCGGTCGCCCTGAATCTGCGCCGGCGCGTTGGGCAAACGCTCGGCTACCGCTTCGAACGCATCGGCGAAGTTCCACTCGGGCATGACCGGAAGGTAGCCGGTGGGGTTACGGTCAGCGCATGGCATGGGACTTCGAAACCGATCCCGAGTTTCAACAGGAACTCGACTGGGCCGACGCGTTGGTGCGGGAGGAGATCGAGCCGCTCGACCTCGTCCTCGGCGACCCCTACGACAAGACCGACACCCGGGCGCTCGACCACATCCGCCCGCTCCAGCAACGGGTGAAGGAGCGCGGCCTGTGGGCGTGCCACCTGGGACCCGAGTTGGGAGGCCAGGGCTACGGCCAGCTCAAGCTGGCCCTGCTCAACGAGATCCTCGGCCGGTCGCACTGGGCGCCGTCGATCTTCGGCTGCCAGGCGCCGGACTCGGGCAACGCCGAGATCCTCGCCCACTACGGGTCGCCGTTCCTCCAGGAGAAGTACCTCCAGCCGCTCCTCGACGGCCAGATCTCCTCGTGCTACTCGATGACCGAACCGCACGCAGGCGCCGATCCCACGCTGTTCAAGACGCGGGCCGAGCTCGACGGCGACGAGTGGGTGATCAACGGGGAGAAGTGGTTTTCGTCCAATGCCCGCTTCAGCAGCTTCCTCATCGTGATGGCGGTGAGCAACCCCGACGTCAGCGCGTACAAGGGCATGTCGATGTTCGTCGTCCCCACCGAAACGTCCGGCGTGAACATCGTGCGCAACGTCGGCATCGGCACCGAGCCGCCCGGACACGGGAGCCACGGCTACATGCGTTACGAAAACGTGCGCGTCCCCAAGGACCACCTGCTCGGCGACGAGGGTGGCGCCTTCGTCATCGCGCAGACGCGGCTCGGCGGCGGCCGCATCCACCACGCCATGCGCACGATTGCCCAGCTGCGCAGGGCCTTCGACATGATGTGCGAACGAGCACTGTCGAGGGAGACGCGCGACGGCCCGCTGGCGTCATTGCAGATGGTGCAGGAGAAGATCGCCGACAGCTGGATCGAGATCGAGCAGTTCCGGCTCTTGGTGTTGCGCACCGCGTGGCTCATCGACCGTTACAACGACTACAAGCGGGTGCGCAAGGACATCGCCGCCGTCAAGGTGATGATGCCGAAGGTGTACCACGACGTCGCGCAGCGGGCGATGCACCTCCACGGCGCGCTCGGTATCTCCAACGAGATGCCCTTCGCCGGAATGATGGTGGCAGCGCAGGCGCTCGCGATCGCCGACGGCCCCACCGAGGTCCACAAGATCACCGTCGCCCGCCAAGTCCTGCGCGAGTACAAGCCCGTCGACGGCCTGTGGCCGAGCGCGCACATCCCGACACGCCGCGAAGCGGCTCAAGCCCGCTTCGCCCACCTCGTCGAACACGACGTCGGCAACTCGTAGGACGCGCACCGAACTGTCAGACAAATCCCTACCTGGGAGGTAGCGATTTGTCTGACAGTTCAGTCACCGCTGCGCAACGGTTCGAGGACGGTCACGTAATCGGTGAGCCGGGCGGCGATCTCGAACGCGATGTCGGGGTGGCTGAGGTCGGGGTCCGGCCACGTCTCGGAGACGCGCCGCCAACCGTCGGCGCCCAGGAACTCACCGGCCACCGGTTCCTTGCCGAGTGAGCGCCGCCATTTCTTCTCTCGCCCGACGAGGCGGTCGACGGCCTGCTGGTTGCGGGCGACGTCACGGTGCTCGGCGTGGAACCCCACCTCCAAGGCCAGGACTTTGGCGCCC
>JACDEA010000005.1:15141-18923 GCA_013816725.1 Actinomycetota bacterium | reverse complement strand
GATGCGGGCCTGAAGTTCCTCGAAGCCCATGGTGTCGACCAGCCACTTCAGCCGGGCCCGCAGCTTGTTGTCGCGGTTGCCGTAGTGGTCGAAGGTGCGCAGCACGGCTTCGAGCGTGGGGAGCAGCTCCTCGCGTGGCGTGAACTCCTCGAGCGCGAGCGCAGGATGCGGGTTGGCGCCGAGCCCGCCGGCGATGAACACCCGGAACCCGGGCTCCAGCGTGCCGTCGGGCGTGGGCCGGTTGACGGCGATTACGCCGACGTCGTTGAACATCGCCTGACCGCAGTCGGTGGCGCAACCGGAGAAGTTGATCTTGAACTTGCGGGGGAGCCGCTGCGCGTAGGGATGGCGCAGGCAGTGTTGGAACGCGGCCTCGGCCCACGGCGTGATGTCGAGAACCTCGAACGGGCAGGCCCCGGCGAGGTGGCAGCCCTGGATGTTGCGCACGGTGTCGCCGCATGCTTCGCGAGTGGTGAGGCCGACCGAGGCCAGGTCCCGCATGACGGCGGGAACCCGCTCCAGCTCGACGAAGTGCAGCTGAATGTTCTGCCGCGTCGTGATGTGCCCCCACCCGCGCGAGTACTCGTCGGCGATGTGCCCGAACATCTCGAGTTGCTCGGGCTCGACCGCGCCGTAGGGCAGCTTGACCCGCACCATCTGGTTGTGGCCGCCCTGGCGCTGGCCGTAGATGCCGTTGTTGAGCCGGAAGACCCGGAAGATGTCGTCCTCGAGATCGCCGGCCAGGTACCGGCCCAGCATGCGCTCGAATTTTTCGATGTCGGCCAGCTGTGCCTGATCGACTTCTCGGGTTACGGCCATAGTGAGCTCCTGAGGGTGGACGGGACGGGAGGGGTCAGCTATGAGCCGGACACGTCTCGTCGCGAACCTCGTGCGGCGTCACGCCGACGGCCACCGAAGGCGCGCCGATGTCACGCAGAACCGAGGTCGGAAGGACGGCCACCAGCACAGGTTACCGATTCTTGAGTAATCCGATCAAGTTTTCGTCGTTTGGCCGCTGAGCCGTGAGACCGGCCCCTTTCCACGCCCAGAGAGCGGCCCCGCCGGCGATCGGGATGAGGGCGATCCCGACCACGGCTGTTCCCAGCCCGATCAGCTTCAGGGCGCTGGCGGTGAGCACGACAGTCAGCACGGGGCGTATGACCCGATCCGGCGCCCGCGCTGAGGCGTGGGCGCCCACATAGACGCCGGGGAGCGCGCCGATCAGCAGTGACGCGGTGAGGCCGAGCTTGAAGTCGCCGAACAGGATGTGCCCGAGCGCGGCGGCGCCCACCAGCGGGACGGC
Source organism: Actinomycetota bacterium (assembly GCA_013816725.1). GTDB lineage: Bacteria > Actinomycetota > Acidimicrobiia > Acidimicrobiales > JACDEA01 > JACDEA01. Next base: position 17,620 of record JACDEA010000005.1, on the reverse strand, counting down.
CTGCACCAGATCGGTTCCCACCAACTGTGCACCCTGGAGCGACGGATACAGGAAAAGCAGCATCACGATGATGAGGGAGCCCGACCCCACAGACGTCATCCCGACCACGAGCCCGCCCAGCGCGCCGACCGCCATGGTGGCCGCCGGCCGGATCTTGAACTGGGCCGGCGGCTCGGTGCTGCGGGCTCGCCGGGCTTGCAGCACCGATTTGACGACGATGAGCACGGCGGCGATCAAAAGGGCGACGCCGAGCGCAAGCTTCACGCGCGACTCGACGCGGTCACCGCCCATGGCCCGGATCAACAGCACGCCGGCGAACGCCGACGGCACCGATCCGGTCACCAACCACCGCACCAGCGGGCGATTAACCGTCCCCTTCCGCAGGTGGACGCCGCCGCCGACCGGCTTCATAACGAACGACGCCACCAGGTCGCTGGCAACCGCGGCCAGCGGTTGGATCCCGAACAGCAGCACGAGGATCGGCGTCATGAGCGCGCCGCCGCCCATGCCCGTCAGCCCGACGACAAAGCCGACGACGAGGCTGGCGAGGGCAACGAGTAGGTCGATGTGCATACCGCCGCGAGGGTAGCGCAATTCCCGATAATGTCTATTAAAACAATAGACAAACACGCCGGCATGGGTTGAACGACTAAGCGGTGACAAACTCCGGCGATGCGGGTTTCGGCCAAGGTCGACTATGCGGTACGGGCGGCGTTGGAGCTGGCCGCGGCCGACAACGACGGTGCGCCGATAAAGGGTGACCGCATCGCCGAGGCGCAGAAGATTCCGCTCAAGTTCCTCGAGAACATCCTGTCCGAGCTGCGCCGGGCCGGGATCGTGGGCAGCCAACGCGGTGCCGAAGGCGGCTACTGGTTGGCCAAGCCGGCCGCGTCGGTGTCCATCGCCGACATCATTCGAGCCGTCGAGGGCCCGCTGGCCGACGTCCACGGCACGCCGCCGGAGAAGCTGAAGTTCACCGGCCCGGCCAAGCCCCTGAAAGAGGTGTGGGTTGCCGCCCGGGCCGGCCTGCGGTCGGTGCTCGACGAAGTCACCCTGGCCGACGTCGTGGCCGGCGACCTCCCCCCGGTCGTAGCCGACCTGGTCGCGTCGAAAGGCGCGTGGTCGCGCCGCTAGCGATCAGCCCCGCAGGAGTTCGGCGACCCTGAAGGCCAAGTCGAGCGACTGGCGTCCGTTCAGGCGGGGGTCGCACGTCGACGTGTAGTTGGTGTCGAGCTGATCTTCGAGCACCGCCTCGGCGCCGCCCAGGCACTCGGTGACGTCGTCGCCGGTGAGCTCCACATGGACGCCGCCCGGCCAGGTCCCCAGGGACCGGTGCACGGAAAAGAACCCTTGGATCTCGCCCAGCACGTGGTCGAAGTGGCGGGTCTTGCGCCCCGACGGGCTGGCGAAGGTGTTGCCGTGCATTGGATCGCACACCCAGACGACGGGGTGGCCGGCGTCGGTGACCGCCCGCACGATGGGAGGCAGCAGTTCGCCGACCTGCTGGTAGCCCATGCGGCTGATGAGGCTGAGGCGTCCCGGGAGGCGGTTGGGATTCAGCCGGGCGCACAGCTGCACCGCTTCGTCGGGCGAGGCCGAGGGTCCGAGCTTGACCGCGATCGGGTTGCCGACGCCGGCCAGGAAGTCGACATGGGCGCCGTCGATCTGGCGGGTGCGCTCGCCGATCCAGAGCTGATGGGCCGAGCAGTCGTACCAGTCGCCAGTGAGCGAGTCCTGGCGGGTCAACGCCTCCTCGTAGCCGAGGAGCAGCGCCTCGTGGCTGGTGAAGAAGTCGACCTGATGGAGGTGCGCTTCCTTTTCCAGGTCGATGCCACAGGCCTTCATGAAGCGCATGGCCCGGTCGATCTCGGCGGCGATCGCTTCGTAGCGCTGGCCCTCGCGGCTCGACGCTACGAACTGCTGGTTCCAGACGTGCACCTGCGAGAGGTCGGCGAACCCGCCCTTGGTGAAGGCGCGGACGAGATTGAGGGTGGACGCCGACTGGTGATAGGCGGCGATGAGGCGGGCCGGGTCGGGCACGCGGCCGCCGGCGGTGGGGGAGTCGTCGTGAACGATGTGCCCGCGGAACGTGGGCATCTCGGTGCCGTCGACCTCTTCGACCGCAGCGCTGCGCGGCTTGGCGAACTGGCCGGCGATGCGCCCGATCTTGACGGTCGGAACCCCCGACCCGTAGGTCAGGACGACCGCCATCTGCAGGATTACCTTGAGCTTGTCGCGGATGGAGTCGGCCGAGAAGTCGTTGAACGACTCGGCGCAGTCGCCGGCCTGGAGGAGGAAGGCGCGGCCGTCGTGCACCGCGGCCAGGTCGGCAGTGAGGTTCCGTGCCTCACCGGCGAACACCAGCGGCGGCAGCTGCGAGAGTTCCTTCAACGAGCGCTCGAGCGCGGCGTCGTCCGGCCACTCGGGCTGCTGCACCGCGGGCTTGTCCCGCCACGTCGTCGGACTCCAGTTCACCGGG
>JACDEA010000005.1:0-15131 GCA_013816725.1 Actinomycetota bacterium | reverse complement strand
CTGCGAGCACGTCCCGATTGTCGTCCCTACGATGCCGCCATGCAGCCATTCCGTTTTGCCGTGCAGGCGAGTACCGCTCCCGATGGAAAGAGCTGGCGCGAGCTGGCCCGCACGATCGAGAGCCTCGGCTACTCGACGCTGTACATGCCCGATCACTTCGGCGAGCAATGGGGGCCGTTGGTCGGTCTCACCATCGCGGCCGAGGCCACCGACACGTTGAATGTCGGCTCGCTGGTGTTCGACAACGACTACCGCCATCCCGTCGTGCTGGCCAAGGAGGCGGCCACGCTCGACCTGGCCAGCGAGGGCCGCTTCGAGTTCGGCCTCGGCGCTGGTTGGATGCGGACCGACTACGAGCAGTCGGGCATCCCGTATGACCGGCCGGGCGTGCGCATCGACCGGCTCAAGGAAGGGCTTGCGATCATGAAGGCGTTGTGGTCGGAGGGCTCGGCCACGTTCAAGGGCGAGCACTACACGGTCGACAATGCGCAGGGTTCGCCGCGCCCGTTCACGACACCACACCCACCGATCGTCATCGGCGGCGGCGGCAAGCGGGTCCTGTCCCTCGCGGCGCGCGAGGCGAACATCGTGGGCGTCACCGCCAACGCCCGCTCCGGTGAGATGGGGGCCGAAGCGGCGCAGACCGCCAAGGCGGAGTACTTCAAGGAACGCTTGCAGTGGATCAAGGATGCGGCGGGTGACCGCTTCGACCAGCTCGAGATTCAATCGCTCACGTTCATCACCCAGGTGACCGACGACCGGCAGTCGGTGTTCGAGAACATCGCGCCGCTGTTCGGTTTCAGCGTGCAGGAGGCAGCTGAAGTCCCGCTGGCGCTGGTCGGCACCGTCGACCAGATCTGCGAGACGCTCCACCAGCGGCGCGAGGAGTATGGGATCAGTTACGTCACGGTGCAGGACGCCGCGCTGCACGACTTCGCCCCCATCGTGGAGCGTCTCGCCGGCACGTGATCGTCGAGCGGCTGGGCGTACTGGGCGGCACGTTCGACCCGCCCCACATCGCGCACCTGCTCGCGGCGCTCGACGTCCGCCGCGCCCTCGATCTCGATCGCGTTCTGCTTGTGGTCGCCAACGAGCCATGGCAGAAGGTCGGCGCGCGGCCGGTGACGCCCGCCGCTGACCGTCTGGCGATGGTCGAGGCCGCGGTGGCCGACGTCGATGGTCTCGAAGCCAGCGGCATCGAGATCGATAGGGGCGGTCCGTCCTATACGGCCGACACGCTCACCGAGCTGACCGAACTCGGCCGCGAGTTGTTCCTGATCGTCGGCGCCGACGTCGACCTGGATACGTGGGTACGCAGCGACGACGTGCGCCGCTTGGCCCAGCTGGTAGTCGTGACCCGCCCAGGCGGCGTGGCCCCGGTGCACTCCCGGGTGGTGGAGATTCCCGCGCTCGACGTCTCGGGTTCGGCCCTGCGCCACCGCATGGCCGAAGGTCGGTCCGTGCGATTTCTCGTCCCCGACGGCGCGCTCCGCTGTATACGCGAGCGGGGTCTGTACGCTGTCGGCGGATGACATCACGTAAATCGGCGGCCAGCCTCGACGACGTTCGCGAGCTGGCCAGGGTGGCAGCCCGTGCCGCGGCGGACAAGAAGGGCGAGGACACGGTCATCCTCGAGGTCGGCAGCGTTCTCGCCATCACCGACGCCTTTGTGATCACCAGCGCGTCCAACGAGCGGCTGGTGCGCACGATCGCCGAGGAGATCGAGGAGAAGGTCAAGGCCGTCGGCGGGCCCGGCCCGATCCGGGTCGAGGGTTTGGGTGACGCCCGCTGGGTACTGCTCGACTACGGCGATTTCGTCGTGCACGTGTTCCTGGACGCAGTGCGCCGGTATTACGACCTCGAGAGATTGTGGGCCGACGCCCCGGTCGTCGGTTGGTCACCTGAGGCGGGCACGGACTCGGCCGAGAGGAAGTCCGCCGCCAGGCGGTAAGCGCGCTCGATCAGCACGTGGGCCCGGCTGAAGTCGTGATAACCGAGGTCGGCGCCGGGATCGACGGCGGGTAGAACGAGCAACTGCGCGCCGGTGGGGGGTCGGCTCGACTCCAACTCGAACCGGTGGTTGCGCGCTATCGAGAACGACTGGATGAGCGCCTCGATGGGTCGGCGGGGCGGGCGCCTGGGGCGGCTGAAGTTGCCGACGTGGAGCACGACGACGCGCTTCGCACCCAGCGCATAAGCCTGCGAGATCGGCACGTTGTTGACGACGGCGCCGTCGATGAACGCCTCGTTGTCGATGATGACGGGCGGGAACACGGCGGGAATGGCGGCCGAGGCCAGGAGCGGCGGCACCAACGGGCCGGTGGAGAACCAGTGCTCGCCCCCACTGGTCATCGAGGTGGCCACGACGTGCAGCGGCACGCTGCAATCCTCGAAGCGGGCGCCGCCAATATGGCGTTCGAGCAACCGCCGCAAGCCGTCGTTGTTCTCCAGGGCGCGATAGCGGCGCGTCATGAGCCACAGCGCGTTCAGCCGTCCGGGCGGGCAGATCGTGCCGCCATCGAGGTTGCGCCACAGTGTCTCGAGTCGCTCGACGCCGTCGGCCGTCGGGTCGCAGGCGAAGACGGCGCCATTGATGGCGCCGACCGAGCAACCGACGACCGCATCGGGCCGGATGCCCCGCTCGAGCAGCGCGCGCAGCATGCCCACCTGGGTCGCGCCCAGGTTGGCCCCGCCCCCGAGGACAAACACCGTTTCCGGCATGCCATCACCCTGCGCCGATGTCCGATCGCGCCGCAATGGCCCGTTCGTGCCATTGGTAGCGTCCGATCGTGTTACGCACGCCGTTGCCGAGATGCTCGGCAGACGGGCGTTTACTACAACCCGGCCGCCGCGTTGCGAGGATTGGAGAACAGCGAAAGGTTGACGCCCGCCCCCATCGCCCGCCTACCCCTCGCGTTCACGTGGACGCCGTCGGCGTTGTACGCGGGGTTGATGCGGTCGGGATCGGCGGGGTCACGGATGACCCGGTCGAAGTCGAGGTAACCGTCGAGCGCGTCGGTGGTGCGGATCCAGCGATTCAAGGCTTGCCGTTGGGCGCGCTCGTTTGGCGGTGCACCGTTCCGCGGGAACACCGTGGCGCCGATGGCGCGGAGACCGGCGGAGCGCGCCCGTGCGGCCAGTTCGCCGATGGCCGCGATCAGCGCATCGGACTGTGCGCCGCTGACGAGGTCGTTGGTCCCTTCGAAGAGGACGACGTGCGAGGCGCCCTCCTTGTTCAGCACGTCGGCGGCAAACCGGGTGGACGCATCGGGACCGCCGCCGGGAGACGAGTGCAGCAGCCGGTTGCAGGTGATCCCGGCGTTGAGGAGGGCCCGGGTTACACCGCGCCGCTTCAGTCGCTCACCGATGATGTCGAGCCAGCGGTCGGTCGGGGCGATGGTCCCGGCGTCGGTGAATGAGTCGCCGAGGGCGACGATGGCCTTGGTCGGCCGGGGTGTGTGCACCTGGAGCCCGGTCACGACAGCAGCCGAGGGCAGGCGCTCGGTGAACGCCGAGGCCGCGGCGGCGGTGCTGACGTCGCCGCGGCCGGGTCGGGTGGCATAGGCCAAGGCCGGTCCGTCGGCGTGCCACGTGAGCGGACCGCCCGACGCGACGGCGATCGAGATGGTGACGAGCCGGTCGGGAGTCACGGCGATGACCGTCGCATCGCTCAGCGTGTCTCCGCGGGGCGGAACGCTGACAGCCCGGGAGCTGGCGAACAGCACGTCGCGGAGGGTTCCGCTTGCGGCCGTCGCGCCGTCCTCGTGTTGGCCGACGGTGACGTGGCGAACCTCGAGCGCGGTGTCGCTGAGCCGGTTCGAGAGACGCACGCGGACGGCGTCGCCGGCGACGGACGGTCTGATCGACAAGCGGAGCGTTTGTGGCCTCGCGGCGTTCTTCGGAAACGCCGAAACCGCGCTCGACGTGGCGCACCGGTGGGGGACCACGCCCGACGGCGCCGCCTGCCACGCGTCGACCCACGCCGGACCGGACTCACGTTCGGAGCCGCCTGGCGCCGACGAGCAGGCGCCGGCGAGCGTGATGAGGGCGGCGGTGAGTCCGAGCACGCGGCGGCGGGTGGCCATCGGCTTTACTGTGCCGCGCCACGAGGTGGTCGAGCCGATACGGCTCGGCCCAGCGGATCCCTTGCTGCTGGCTGCTACGTGGCTTGTCGACGCGCAAGTAGCCGTACCGGGTTCCGACGTCATCGACCGGAACGACGTACACAGCGTCCATCTCCGGCGAGTACACGGCGAAGACGTCGATCTGGCCCCGGTAGTCGGCGGGGACGTTGCCCGTATTGCTGCACGTGCGGAAGCTGATACAGCCGTCCTTCAGCCGGGACGTCTTGCACTGCGCTCGCTTCAGCATCCCGTCGGCGCCCTCGAAGACGAGATCGACGCGGCCGTGGCCGTTGAGAAGCGGGAGGTACACGGCAAAGCCGGCCCGGGCCAGCGCAGTGGCGACCTCGAGCTCGGCCCGGGCACCAACCTCTGAAGGCGTCACCACTCGCCACGAGGCCTAGGGGGGCAAGTGGAGCTGACGCGGATCGAACGCGCTACCTCTTCGATGCCATCGAAGCGCTCTACCAATTGAGCTACAGCCCCAAGGGGAACGATCACTTTATCAGCGGGGTTTCGAGCCGGATTTGCAGCGGCGCTCGCACACACGTTCCCACGGTACCGACGGGGTGTAACAGGCGACGCTCTACGATCGCCGCATGGCCGAGGCCTATGAACCACCGCTCATCGAGGAGAAATGGCAGGCGCGCTGGGCCGACCAGGGCGCGTACCAGGTCGACAACGACGACCCGCGCCCAAAGTTCTACGTGCTGTGCATGTATCCGTACCCGAGCGGGCCGGCGCACCAGGGCCACGTGCGCAACTACACATTCGGCGACTTCATCGTCCGCCACCGCACGATGCAGGGCTATGCGGTCCTGTCGCCCATGGGCTTCGACAGCTTCGGCCTCCCGGCCGAGAACGCAGCGCTGAAGACGGCGACGCACCCGCGCCCGTTCACCGACGCCCGCATCGAGGAGTTGAAGGGCAGCATCCGCCGCCTCGGCGCCATGTACGACTGGCGCCGCGAGGTCCGCAGCCACGACCCCGAGTACATGAAGTGGAACCAGGTCATCTTCCAGCGGTTCCTCGAGCAGGGGATCGCCTACCGGAAGAACGCGCCGGTCAACTGGTGTCCCGGCTGCCAAACCGTGCTGGCCAACGAGCAGGTGCTGGCCGATGGCACCTGCGAGCGCTCGGGCGACGTCGTCACCAAGCGCGACCTCGAGCAGTGGTTCTTCAAGATCACCGACTACGCCGACGAGCTGCTCGACGACCTCGACAATCTGGAGTGGCCCGAGCGGGTCAAGACCATGCAGCGCAACTGGATCGGCCGCTCCGAAGGGGCCGAGTTCAAGCTGGCGATCGACGGCCACGACGGCCTGGCCATCCACGTGTTCACCACCCGTCCCGACACGAGCTTTGGGATGACCTATGTCGTGCTCGCTCCCGAGCACCCGCTCGTCGTCCAGATCACCACGCCCGACCAGCGCGCCTACGTCGACGACTTCAAGCTCCGCGTCTCGCATGCGTCCGACGTGGAGCGCCAGTCGACCGACAACGCGCTGGAGAAGCGCGGCGCGTTCACCGGCGCCTTCGCCACCAACCCGTTCACCGGACGCCCCGTCCCGATCTACATCGCCGACTACGTCCTCATGACCTACGGCACCGGGGCGATCATGGCCGTGCCGGGCGAGGACCAGCGCGACTGGGACTTCGCCAAGGCCTATGACCTGCCGATCATCCGCACGGTTCAGCCGCCGTCCGACTTCGACGGCGAGGCCTACACCGGCGACGGTCCCGCCATCAACAGCGAGTGGCTCGACGGGCTCGAGGTGACCGACGCCAAGCGCACCGCCATCGAGTGGCTCGAGAAGCAAGGCATCGGCCGGCGCACGATCAATTACCGCCTGCGTGACTGGCTCGTATCGCGCCAGCGCTACTGGGGCTGCCCGATCCCGGTCGTGTACTGCGACACCGACGGCGTCGTGCCGGTGCCGGCGGAGCAGCTTCCTGTGCTGCTCCCCGACGACGTCGAGTTCCGGCCGACGGGTGAGTCACCTCTCAAGTCGCACGAAGCCTTTCTGCATACGGCGTGTCCCACGTGCGGTGGGCCGGCCCGCCGCGAGACCGACACGATGGACACCTTCGTCGACTCGTCGTGGTACTTCCTCCGCTTCTGCGACCCGTGGACGCCGCAAGCGCCCTTCACCGCCGCGGCGGTCGACAAGTGGATGGCCGTCGACCAGTACATCGGTGGCATCGAGCACGCCATCCTGCACCTGATGTACGCCCGCTTCTACACAAAGGCCTTCGCCGATCTCGGGATCGGCCCCCCCGAACTGCGGGAACCCTTCAAGCGGCTCTTCACCCAAGGCATGATCCGCATGGGCGGCACCAAGATGTCGAAGTCGAAGGGCAACCTGGTCGCTCCGTCGCAGTATTTCGAGAAGGTCGGCGCCGACGCGCTTCGCCTTTACCACCTCTTCGCGGGGCCGCCGGCCGACGACGTCGACTGGAGCGATCAAACCGACGAGATCATCGACGGTTGCGCGCGCTTCCTCCAGCGCGTGTGGCGCCTCGCCCTCCCCGACACGAACGTGCCACGAGGCGAGGACGCCGACGCCATCCAGGTCACCCGGGCCACCCACCGCCTCATCGAGCGGGTCAGTGACGACTGCGACCGGTGGTCGTACAACACCGCGGTGGCCGCGCTCATGGAGTTCACCAATCTGCTCTACAAGCAGGGAACGACCGACGAGGCCGTCGATGCGCTGCTGTTGCTGCTGGCGCCCATGACGCCGCACGTCGCCGCCGAGCTATGGGAGCGTCGACACCCTGGCGGCGACATCCACGCGCAGCGCTGGCCGGAGGCCGATCCCGACCTGGCCAAGCTGCAATCGGTGACGATGGTCGTGCAGGTCAACGGCAAGGTCCGCGACCGCATCGAAGTAGACCCCGGTATCGACGACGCCGAAGCCGAACGGCTAGCGCTGTCGTCGCCCAAGGTGCAGGAGGCGATCGACGGCGCCTCGACCAAGAAGATCGTGGCCAGGCCGCCCCGGCTCGTGAATATCGTCGTCTGAGGATTACGCGGCGCTGAAGTTGCGGCGCAAGACCTGGCGCAGCCGCAGGCGCTGGCCCGAGTGGAGGATGGCCCGCGCGTAGATGTCGCCGGCGACGCGGGTGAGGAGCGCGATGGTCACCGCCACCAATCCCATCGACACCAGGATCTCCCACACGGCGACCTTGCCCAGCCCGATCAACATGGGCATCACCATCGGTGCGGTCGGCGGAAGGAACGCCAGCACGCGCACGAACGGCGACGGGTCACCTCCGCTGAGCAGGCTCGTCGCCGCGATGTACCCGACGAGTACGGGGATGCTCACCGGGAACGCCGCGTTCTGCGCATCGGCCTGACGCGACACGAGCGACCCGATGGCGGCATACACCCAGGAATACAACCCGTAACCCAGGACGAACCACACCAGCGTCCACGCGATGGCGAACCGCGACGACCCCTCGAAGACGTGTGCGCCGGTGGCTTGCGCGGCGATCAGTGCCGTCGCCCCCACGATCATTCCCTGCACCAGTGCCACCGCGCCGATGCCGACGACCTTGCCGGCCACGAGCAGCCGGGGCGGCACCGCGGCGAGCAGCACCTCGACCACGCGCGACGCCTTCTCCTCGATCACGCCCATCAGCACCCACGTGCCGTACTGCTGCAAGAACACGAACAGCATCAGTACGCCGAAGAACGCGGTCACGCGCTGGCCCGTGCTGGCGTCGGACGGCTCCACGCCGCGCACGGCGACTGGCTCACGCAATGCGTCCAGCACGACGGCCGCCTGGGGGGACCGGCCCAGGGCGCGCTGGAGCCGCACCGTGGTGTTCAGCGCCGCGGTGAGCCTGGCCCGGCTGCCCGTGTCGCCCTGATCCGGCGCCCGTTTGGTGAGGATCTCGTCGGTGCCGACGACCACGAGATCGAGCCGGCCGTCGCGCAGCTGCGCCCGTGCTTGTTCGGCGTCGGCGACCTCGCGCACGCGGAGATTCACCCCGACGCCCGGACCAACGGCCTTGACGGCGTCGACCTCGGCGGGTGACACCGCGTTCACGACGCCCACGTCGTAGGTCGCCGTCGAGTTACCCCGCGACGCGGGTATCGCGATCGCCGCGACGACCGCGGCGACCGAGATGAACGTCGCCACCCGGAATGACCGGGCCCGCAGCCGCTCGCGGATCTCGCGGCGGGCGACGAGCCACATGAGGTTCACCGGGAAACCGCCTCCCGGAACACTTCGGACAGGCGCCTGCGGTCGTAGCTGAAATGACGGACGGCGCCCGCCTTCTCGGCGGCGCGCAACACGCGCTGAGCATCGGTCCGTGGCCCGAGGAGGAGGCGAAGGCGCCCGTTGCCGTTGGCGACCACCTCGACGCCGCGCAGCTTCTTGGCCCACGCCCCGTCGCCGTCGCCCTCGACTTCCACTTGCAACCGCGCCGGTCCCTCGGTGGCCAGCTCGTCGACGGTGCCGCTGGCCACGAGCCGCCCGCGGTTGATGATGGCCACCGAGTTGCAGATGTGCTCGACCAGATCGAGCTGGTGGCTCGAGAAGACCACGCTGGTGCCGGCGTCGGCCTGGTCGTGGAGTACCTGGCTGACGCTGTCGATGGCGACGGGATCGAGGCCCGAGAACGGCTCGTCGAGGACCAGCAACTCGGGTCCGTGCACGAACGCCGCCGCCAGCTGCACCCGTTGCTGGTTGCCGAGGGAGAGTGCTTCGAGCTTGTCGGCGGCGCGATCGGCCACGCCCAAACGCTCCAACCAGGCCATCGACTGGGCGCGAGCGTCGACCGCCGTCATCCCGCGCAGTTCCGCCAGGTACTGGAGTTGCTCGATGACGATCATGGTGGGATACAGCCCGCGCTCCTCGGGCATGTACCCGAAGCGGGCGCGGCTCTCGGCCGCCGGCCCGCCCTTCCACCGGATCTCGCCGGCGTCGAGGGCGGAGATCCCGAGCACAGCGCGCATCGCTGTCGTCTTGCCGGCGCCGTTGGGCCCGAGAAAACCGAATACCTGCCCCTCGGGCACCGTGAAACTCAGGTCGTCGAGGGCCACGACGGCGCCAAACCTCCTGGTCAGGCCGTCGAGTTCGAGCACCGAGGCGGACTGTAACCGTGGCCGCTCCCGGGAGGTCGGAACCTCGATGACGGTTGCGGACACTCTTTCGGCGCGGGTCGAGCGGGCTTCGGCCCGCCCCGGCGGCACGATCACGTTCATATCGGGCGACACGGCAACGCCGGTGTCCTGGGCGGCTCTCCACGACGACGCCCGGGCCATGGCCGCGGCGCTCCAAGCCCGCGGGATAGGTCCCGGCGACCACGTCGCCTTGCTCGGCCCGACCACCCGGCCCCTCGTGACGGCGATCCAGGCGACGTGGCTGGCCGGCGCCGTGCTCGTCGTGTTGCCGCTGCCGATGCGGCTCGGCTCGATCGATGAGTTCGTCGACCAGACCCGGATCCGCATCGGCAACGCCGACGCCGCTCTCCTCGTCATCGACCCCGACCTGGCCGCGTTCTACGAGCCCGTTCCCGGCGACCCGCCGATCGTGTTGCTCGACGATCTGCGCGGCGCTCACCGCTTCGAGGCGCCCGCCGTCGATCCGGACGCGCTCGCCGTGCTCCAGTTCACCAGCGGGTCGACCGCCGACCCCAAGGGCGTGATGCTCACGCACCGCCAGATCCTCGCCAACCTCGATGGGGCCATCGCCGCGGCGCAGGTCGACCCCGAGACCGACGTCCTGGTTTCGTGGCTGCCGCTGTACCACGACATGGGCCTGATCGGCATGCTCACGATCCCCTTCATCACCGGCGCCGACTTGGTGCTGGCGCCACCGCAGGACTTCCTCGCTGCGCCGGGCCGGTGGGTCGAGTGGATGTCGCGCTTCGGTGGCACGGGAACCGCCGGCCCCAACTTCTCCTATGCGCTGGCCGCCCGCTCCCTCCGCCGCGCTGACAATCTCGACCTCTCCCGCTGGCGCGTCGCCCTGAACGGGGCCGAGCCCATCGACCCCTCCAGCGTGCGGGCGTTCTGCGAGGCCGGCGCCCCCTTCGGCCTGTCGAAGGGCGCGGCGTTCCCAGCGTTCGGCATGGCCGAGCTGGCCATCGCCGGCACGTTCCCGGTCCCGGGTAAGGGAATGCAGGTCGACACCGTCGATCGCAAGATCCTCGAGACCGAGCGCTACGCCGCCCCCGTCGATACCGACAGGACCGACGCCCGTTCGCTCGCAATGCTCGGCTCGCCCATCCCCGGTCTCGAGATGCGGATCTGCGACCCGGAGTCGGGTTCGCCGATGAGCGAGCGGGAGGTCGGCGAACTCGAGTTGCGGGGGACGTCGGTGACCGCCGGCTACTACAAGCGGCCCGATGAAACGGCCGCCGCGTTCCACGACGGGTGGCTGCGTACCGGCGACCTCGCCTATACCGTCGACGGCCAACTGGTCGTCTGCGGTCGTATCAAGGACGTGATCATCGTCGGTGGTCGCAACGTGTTCCCCGAGGACATCGAGCGGGCCGCGGCCGAGGTCGACGGCGTGCGGGCGGGCAACGTCATTGCCTTTGGCGTGCAGGGTCGCAACGGCCGCGAGCGGCTGGTCGTCGTGGCCGAGACCAAGTCCGATGATCCCGCGCCGGTGCGGACCGCGGTCGCCCGCAAGGTCTCCGACGCGGTGGGCCTCCCGGCTGGTGACGTGATACTGGTGACGCCGGGCTCGCTGCCCAAGACGTCCTCAGGCAAGCTCCAACGCTCGCTCTGCCGCAGCCGCTACCTCACCGACGCGCTACAACCGGCTTAAGAGCGCACTCTTAGCGCGCCGCGAGTTTCCGGAAGCGGGCGAGGGCCGTTGACCACTGCGACTCGTCGGCGGTGTACGGCGCGTAGAAGCTGAAGCGGTCGACGACGTCGCCGTAGCGGGACACGATCTCGTCGGGCACCTTGTCGGGCTCGGTGACCACGGCGAACGCGTGCAGCATGTCCTCGTCGATGAGGTCACCCATCTTCACCCACTCGCCTTGCTTCGACAGCGCGTTCAGCTCGGTCTGGAGATCGCCCCACCCGTGGATGTCGAGGACGGGACGGTAGGCCGGTGTCGACGCGTAGAACGCAATCTGCTGGCGCGTCGCCTGCGAGGCCTTGGCCACCTCGGCGTCGTCCTGGCCGGTGACGACGAATCCGGGGTACTTGATCTCGAAGTCGTCGCGGCTGCGCCCGGCCTTGGCCAGGCCGCGGTCGATGGCCGGCAGCGTGACCTCGCGCAGGTACCGCTCGGTGGTGAACCCGTGGATGAGGATGCCGTCGCACACTTCGCCGGCCACCTCGGTCATCTTGTCGCCGACCGCGGCCAGAAAGATCTTGGCGTTGCCGTGGGGGTTCGGGCCGGGGTTGAAGAACGGCGTCATCAAGGTATGCGTGTAAAAGTCACCTCGGAAGTCGAGCTTGGTGCCGTTGTTCCACGAGTCCCAGATGGCCCGGATGGCGAGGACCATCTCGCGCATCCGCGGCGCCGGGTGCGACCACGGCATCGAGAAGCGCTTCTCTATATGCGGCTTGATCTGGCTGCCGAGTCCGAGCGCAAACCGCCCACCGCTGAACGCCTGGAGGTCGTAGGCGATGTTGGCCAGGATCATCGGGTTGCGGGCAAAGGCCACGGCGATCGCGGTCCCGAGTTCGACCCGCTCGGTGTGCTCGGCGGCCAACAGCAGCGGGAAGAACGGGTCGTGTGCGGTCTCCGCCGTCCACACCGCGTCGTAGCCCACCGCCTCGGCCCGCTTGGCCTGCTCGCCGACCTTGGCCAGGTCGCTGCTCAACCCTCCGTCGATCTTCATCCGACCGACGCTAGTGAGGCCGAGGTCAGGGGGTCAGCCCTGCTCGCGCAAGAAGCGCTCGAGTTCGGCGGCCAACTCGTCGCCCGACGGAAGGTTCGACAAGTCGGGCTGCGGCTCGGCCGCGTCGATCTGCTCCTCGAGCAGGCGCACCATCTCGCGGTGTTCGGCGCTGCCGGCGATGAGCTGGTCGACGCGCTGGTTGGTGGCGACGCCGGCCGCGATCAGATCGTCGGTGCTGAACGACAGACCGGTGACGGCGACCAGCGCGTCGACCAGCGCCGCGCTGGCGGCTGGGTAGGGCATGGCCGCCGCGTAATGCGGGACGCGGGCCCACAGCCCGATAGAGGGGATGCCGGCCTCGGCGTGGACCTGTTCGAGCGCGGCCTGTATCCCGGCCGGCACTTCGATGGTGCCGGACACGAACCCGACCTGCGCCGCCAGTTCCGGCGCGCTGGCTGTCGACGCCAACCGGATCGGTCGCGTGTGGGGGACCGGCGCCGGGAACGCGCCGAGGCCGACCACCATCCGCACGCCCAGCTCACGGGACAGCTCGACGACGTCGGCGGTGAACGCCAGCCACTTGAAGTCGGGCTCGGGACCCACCAGGAACAGGACGTCGGCGCCGTTGGCGTCCTTGCCGGCACGCAGTTGCACCGCCGACCACGTGAGGCCTTGATGCACCCCGTCGGTGATGCGCACGGTCGGGCGCCGGGCCCGGCGATCGATCAGTTCGTCGGCGTCGAACGTGGCCACCGCGTCGGTGGCTGCCTGGCTCAGCAGCGTCGCCATGGCCGCCGCCGCGCCCAGGCCGGCGTCGACCCAACCCTCGAGGCACATCACCAGGACGGGGGCGACCGGTGCGATGTCGAGGTGACGTTCGTGCAGCGACATCCGATTAGAGCGAAGCCGCCGCGGTTTGCGCCGCCGCGGCCAGCGTGGTCACCTGCGCCGAGAAGCCGTCGACCCCGCTGCGGTCGCCGCCCATCGCCCCGCCGGCGTAGCGGGCGAACACGCCCTCGAGGATGCAGGCCAGCTTCCAGTACCCGAACGACACGTAGAAATCGAGCTGCGAAACGTCGCGTCCCGAGCGTTCGGCGTAGCGGCCCTTCAGCTCATCGCGCCGCGGGAAGCCCGGCAGCGTGGTGGCCGACACGCCGAGTAGCGCCCCGGGGTCGCCGGGGTCGGACCAGTAGACCATGAGGAGGCCGAGGTCGGCGAGGGGGTCGCCCAGCGTGCAGATCTCCCAGTCGAGCACCGCGGCGATGCGCCCGTCCTCGCCCAGCATCGTGTTGTCGAGTCGGTAGTCGCCGTGAACGATCGTCGCCCCGCCTTGATCGGGGATGCGGGCCGACAGGAACTCGTGCATCTCGTCGACGACGGGCACCGGCCGGCCGGTCAGTTCGTTCGACTGCTTGAACTGTCCGTACCAGCGCTTGAGCTGGCGGGCGATGTAGCCCTCTTTGCGGCCGAGATCGCCGAGCCCGACGGCGTCGACGTCGACGGCGTGGATGTCGGCCAGCACGTCGACGAGCGACTCGCCGGCGGCCGCCCGTTGCTTGTCGTCGAACACCTTCTCGGCCGTTGCCGCGTCGCGAAGGATGTGGCCCTCGACGAAGGCCATCACGTAGAACGGCCGACCGTTCACCGACTCGTCCTCGCAGAACCCGAGCGCCGGGGCCACCGGTACCGGGGTCGGCCCCAGCGCGGAGATGATGCGGAACTCGCGGCCCATGTCGTGGGCGGTGGGCAGGACGTGACTGGTGGGAGGCCGGCGCAACACGTAGTTGTGTCCGGCGGCGTCGACGACCTCGAACGTGAGGTTCGAGCGACCGCCGGCGATCAGGTCGAAGGTCAGCGGCGGCCGCACGCCGTCGATGTGGTCGACGAACCATTTCGTGACCCGGTCGACGTCGACGCCCTCGATTTTGGTCATCGCCGGGGACCTTAGACTGGTGGCATGGCTGAGGTCACCGACGCGACATTCGAGACCGACGTTCTCGAGCGGTCGGCGCAGGTCCCCGTGGTCGTGGATCTCTGGGCCGAATGGTGCGGTCCGTGCCGCACGTTGACACCGATTCTCGAGAAGGTCGTCGCCGAGAGCGACGGCAAGGTCGAGTTGGCCAAGATCAACATCGACGAGAACCCCGAAGCGGGCGCGACGTTCCGCGTGCAGTCCATCCCCGCGGTCTTCGCGGTGCGCGACCGCCAGATCGTCGACCACTTCATCGGCGCGCTGCCCGAACCGGCGGTACGCGAGTTCATCGCCCGCTTGGCGCCTGCGCCCAGCGAGGCCGACGAACTGGCTGCGCTCGGCGACGAGGCGTCGCTCCGCAAAGCGCTCGACCTCGAGCCCGACCACGAGCACGCCGTGGTGGGGCTGGCCGAGTTGCTGGTTGGCAAGGGCGAGCGCGACGAGGCCCTGGCGTTGCTGGCCCGCATCCCCGAGACGGCCGAGGTTCGCCGCGTCGCCGCGCTGGCCCGCACCGGTGACGTGGGCACCGACGACATCACCCCGAAGCTCGACGCCCTGCTCGACAAGGTCAAGGGCGACGACGACGCCCGCCAGCAGTACCTCGATCTGCTCGAACTCCTCGGTCCCGACGACCCGCGCACGGCCGACTACCGCAAAGCGCTGACCGCCCGCCTGTTCTAAGGCCGCCCTGGTCGCCGCCTGAGCGGACGTGTCGGTGCGCGATAGCCCTTTCGGCACATCAGGCACCGACACCCCTAGGTAATTCGCGTGCCGCTCCTCGGCCTCTGGTGCCCGCTACACCCTCGCCCTAACCTTCGGGCACCGCTTCCCCCGGTCGATGTCCATCCCGGGAGAACGTGTGTCCGAGTCCTCTCCGTTGCCGCCGCCGGTGGTTCCTTCATGGCTCGACCGCGTCGATGCAATCGCCGCGGTTATCGGCGTCGAACGTCGTCGCGTCATCGTGGCTGGCGCCCTTGCGACAGTCGCCGTGGCCGCCCTGATCGCGATGACCGCCGGCCGGTTCGTCGCCGGTGGCGGTGGTGGCGCTGCTCCTGAGTTGAGTCTCCCTCGCGCCGCGACACGGTCGGGCGACGGTGGAGGGGCGACGGCGACGTCGACCGGCGGCCCCATCGTGGTGGCGGCGGCCGGCGCCGTCGCGTCTCCCGGCGTCTACCGCGTGGCCACCGGCGCTCGCGTGATCGACGTCATACAAGCAG
>JACDEA010000321.1 GCA_013816725.1 Actinomycetota bacterium | reverse complement strand
AAACCGACCGTCTTCGACCCGGGGCACTACACCCAGATCAGCGGCAACGTGGCGGTGGCGTGGGGCCTGATCGCCGCCAGCCAGTTGTCCAAGCTGCCCATCTTCCTCGGCAGCTACCCGATCACCCCGGCCTCCGACATCCTCCACGAGCTGTCGAAACACAAGAACTTCGGGGTGCGCACGCTGCAGGCCGAGGACGAGATCGCCGGCATCGGCGCAGCGGTCGGCGCCGCGTTCGGCGGTCACCTCGGCGTCACCACCACGAGCGGCCCCGGCGTCGACCTGAAAGCCGAAACGCTGGGCCTGGCGGTCAGCCTCGAACTACCGCTGATCGTCATCGACATCCAGCGCGGCGGCCCGTCCACCGGCCTGCCCACCAAGACCGAGCAGAGCGATCTCCTTCTGGCCATGTACGGGAGGCACGGCGAGTCGCCGCTGCCCATCGTTGCCGCCAAGACGCCGGCGCACTGTTTCGACGCCACGATCGAAGCCGTTCGCATCGCCCTGAAGTACCGCACGCCGGTGATCCTGCTGTCCGACGGCTACCTGGCCAATGGGGCCGAGCCGTGGAAGCTGCCCGACGTGGCCGACCTCCCCGACATATCAGTCGCCTTCGCCACCGAACCCAACCGCCACAACCCCGACGGCACCACCGAGTTCTGGCCCTATCTTCGCGACCCCGAAACACTGGCCCGGCCCTGGGCCATCCCCGGCACCCCCGGCCTCGAGCACCGCATCGGCGGGCTGGAGAAGGAGGACGGCACCGGCAACATCTCGTATGACCCGGCCAACCACGAGCTGATGACGCGGGTGCGCGCCGCCAAGATCGCCGGCATCGCCAAGGACATCCCGCTGGTGGAGCTGGACGACGACGATGGCGCCGACACGCTGATCGTGGGCTGGGGCTCGACCTATGGCGCCATCGGCGCCGCCCTGCGCCGCATCCGCGCCCGGGGTCGCAAGGTGGCCCACGCCCACATCGTGCACCTCAACCCGTTCCCCCCGAACCTCGGCGAGGTGCTGGGCCGCTACAAGAAAGTTCTCGTGCCGGAGATGAACCTCGGGCAGCTGAGCAAGCTCCTCCGGGCCGAGTACCTAGTCGACGCCAAGTCGTTCACCAAGGTGCAGGGCCTCCCGTTCCGGGCGGCCGAGATCGAGTCGGCCGCCCTCTCTCTGATGGATTCCTGACGATGACCGATATCGCAACGACCACCCCAAAGGACTGGGCCAGCGACCAAGAGGTGCGCTGGTGCCCGGGCTGCGGCGACTACTCGATCCTCACGGCCATGAAGATGCTGATGCCCGAGTTGAACGTGAACCGCGAGAACACCGTGTTCGTGTCGGGCATCGGCTGCGCGGCCCGCTTCCCGTACTACATGAACACCTACGGCATGCACGGGATCCACGGCCGGGCCCCGGCGCTGGCCACCGGGCTGGCCGTGGCTCGCCCCGACCTCGACGTGTGGGTGATCACCGGCGACGGCGACGGTTTGTCGATCGGGGGCAACCACCTCATCCACGCCCTGCGCCGCAACGTCAATCTCACGATCGTCCTGTTCAACAACCAGATCTACGGGCTCACGAAGGGCCAGTACTCACCGACCAGCGAGGTCGGCAAGGTCACCAAGTCGACGCCGTTCGGATCGGTGGACTCGCCGTTCAACCCGGTGAGCCTGGCCCTCGGCGCCGAGGCCACGTTTGTGGCCCGTACCCACGACATGGACCGCAAGCACATGATCGAGACGTTCCGCCGGGCCCACGATCACCGCGGCGCCGCCTTTGTCGAGGTGTACCAGAACTGCAACGTCTTCAACGACGGCGCCTTCGAGCAAATCCTCTCGAAGGAGGCCCGGTCGGTGAACCTCATCCCGCTCGAGCACGGCAAGCCGATCAGGTTCGGTCCCGACGGCCACCGGGGGGTCATGCTCGACGGCCAAGGCCGTGCCACCATCGTCGACGTGGCCGATGTCGGTGAAGAACGCATCCTCGTGCACGACGAGCGGCGCGAGGAGCCCGGCCTGGCCTTCATGCTGAGCCGGTTGGCGCGCGGGCCGTATGAGCCCACACCCATCGGCGTGTTCCGCGCCATCGAGCGGGCCGACTACGGCAGCCTCGTCCAGAGCCAGCTCGTCGACGCGCAGGAACGCCGGGGCCCGGGCGACCTCGCCGGCCTTCTCGCTTCCGGCGCGACCTGGCAGGTCTGAGTGAGCCGCCGGCGTCGCGCCGCCCGCGCCCTGGTCGCAACGCTGCTGTTCGCCTGCGCTGGTGCGGTGGTGACCGCAGGCGCCGCCCGCGCCCAAGCGGCACCGGCCACGCCGGTGAAGGTCACCAAGCAGGGGTACTTCACCCACAAGATCACCGGGTCGCTGCCACGCGTGCTGGTGAAAGAAGTGCCGCCGGCGCCCGCCTGCCTGGTCCTCCCGCAGTTGTGCGCCCCCGAAGTCGACGCGCTCAAGACCGCACTGAGTCTCAACGACGGGCTCCCGTTGCCCAATATTCCCGATTTCCTCGTGCCCCAGCCGATCCCGCCCGGGGAGTTGCCGGTCGGCATGATCGGCGGCGCCACCCGCTATACCTCGCTGCTCCAGTTCGTGCTGCCGTCGATTCCGGCCAAGTCGGTGGTCAACAAGTTCGAGCTGGTGATCAAGGACGGTTCATTGGCCTTTTCGATCACGTCGCCCGCGTTCCGTCAGGCCATCCTCGCCGTGCTGTCGCAGTACCCCGAGCAGCAGCCCGAGGTCGTCGACAGGTTCGTGGCCGACGTCACCGCGCAGCACACGGCGCTGGGCGACTTCACGCCGACCGGTATCGAGGCGTGCATGGTGACCGGCGCATGGGAGGGCGGCGCGAACCAGGACCCGGCCAAAAAGCCGCCCACCGACTGCATCGTGGGGGGCCTGGGCAAGCACGACGACGGTGCCAAGGCCTGGACCTTCGACATCAGCGGCATGGTTCAGGCGTGGGTCGACGGCACCCCGAACATAGGCGTGTCGCTGTCACCGCTAGGCGCGCAGAACGTGGCCTACGGCGATGCGGATCCCTCCACGAATTTCATCCTGACCCTGGCCTCGGGCGACGGTGACGCAGCGCCCCGCGCCCGCTTCGACGTCGGCCCGCCGCCCGTCACCGAGTCGCTCGACGCCGTCCCCGACACCGCGCTCGGCGCGCCGCTCGATTCCAGCGGTGGCGTCGCGGCCGACACATCGTCGTCGTCCGGTTCGGTGCTGGGCGACGTCGGCGTGCCCTCACAAGCCGGCAGCGCCGTCATCGGGTCGGGAACCAAGGCCAAGCTGGCGTCGACCAACGTCGGCACCGCCTGGTGGATCTGGCTGGCGATACCGATGGTGATCGCAGGTTGCGTCGCCCTCTCGCAGGCAATCGACGCCGCACCCAACCTCGCTACCAGGCGCCCGGGCGCCCTCACCCGTCTCACCGCCGGTGGCCCACTAAGCGACAATCGGAGTGAAAAGTGACGCGACTTCGCCTGATCGTCGGCGCACTGACGATGGTCCTTCTCGCCGCCGCGTGCGGCCAGAAGGGCGGCGTGCACGTCGCCAGCAACAACGGCGGCGGCACCGGCGGCGGGCTAACC
>JACDEA010000320.1 GCA_013816725.1 Actinomycetota bacterium | reverse complement strand
GCGCATCCTCGACAACCGCATGTACCGCAACATCGCCGGCGCGCTGTCGGGAACGCAGGAGTACATGGCGATGGAGAAGCTCTACGAGCTGCACGACGAAGGCCACTACGACCTCATCGTCATCGACACGCCACCGACGCGGAACGCGCTCGACTTCCTCGACGCGCCGCGACGGCTCACCCGCTTCCTCGACAACCGTCTCTTCCGCATCGTGGTGATGCCCACGCGCACGTACCTCCGAGCGGTCAGCGTGGCGACCCAGGCCTTCCTGCGCACGATCTCGCGCGTCGTCGGCAATCAGGTCGTCAGCGACGCGGTGGCGTTCTTCCAAGCCTTCGAAGGAATGGAAGAGGGCTTCCGCACGCGGGCCCAAGCCGTCCTCGAGTTGCTGGCCGATTCCGGCACCGCGTTCGTGCTCGTCGCGTCACCGCGGCGCGACGCGGTCGAGGAGGCGTCGTACTTTGCGCAGCGGCTCCAGGAATCCGACATCGGCGTCGACGCGCTCGTCGTCAATCGCCTGCACCCCCGCTTCGAAGTCGAACGATCAGGGGCGCGCAAGCGGGCCGAGACCCTGCGGGGCACCGCGCTGGAGCCGCTCTATTCCAACCTGGCCGACTTCGCCGAGATCTCCGAGCGCGAGGAGGGCTACTTCGCCGATCTCAACGCCCGGCTCGAAGGCGGTGCGGTCGTGCGGGTCCCGTTCCTCGCCGACGACGTGCACGACGTCGCCGGGCTGGTCACAGTCGCCGACCATCTCTTCGGCCGCGCCACCGACGCGGTCTAGGAAGACCGCGCCGTCTAAGAAGACGAAGCGGTGGCGTCCAGTGCGGCGGCCGCGCTCTCGACGGTTTCGGTGACCGTCACGATGCGGTCGAAGCCGGTGGTCTTGAGCAAGCGGGTCAGAGTCGGCCGGCTGCACGCGACGGCGACGTCACCGCCCAACTCGCGCGCCCGGCGGATACCGCCGATGAGCGCGCCGAGCCCGGCGGAGTCGACGAAGGGGACCGACGACATGTCGATCACCAGCCGGTTCTTCCCGACGAGGTCGGCCAAGGCCTGGCGGAACTGGCTCACTGTGAAAGCGTCCAACTCCCCGACCGGCCGGCAGACGGTGTAGCCACCATCGGCCCGGTCGATCTGTATGTCGAGCAACCTCACCGCCTCCTGTCCGGACCAACGCGCCAGGATGCTACCCACGAGGTGGCGGGACTACCCTCGGCGCCGTGCCCGACATCCTCGTCGCCACCGATGCCCAGTGGATCCT
Organism: Actinomycetota bacterium; assembly: GCA_013816725.1. Classification (GTDB taxonomy): domain Bacteria; phylum Actinomycetota; class Acidimicrobiia; order Acidimicrobiales; family JACDEA01; genus JACDEA01. Next base: position 2,332 of record JACDEA010000320.1, on the reverse strand, counting down.
CGACGAGATCACCTCGGTGCTCTCCGGTGGCGACACCACTGTGCGTGGTGTGAACCGCGGCGCCGAAGTCACCCCCGCAGTGGAGGATTACGTCCCTGACCTGGTGATTCTCGATCTGCAGATCGGCAACATGGGTGGGATGGCCGCGGCCATGGATCTGCGCCTCGAGGAGAGCGCCGGACGGTTGCCCCGGGTCCGCATCCTCATGCTCCTCGACCGCCGGCCCGACGTGTTCCTGGCCCGGCGCTCCGATGTCGACGGCTGGCTCGTGAAGCCGGTGAGCCCGATCAAATTGCGCAAAGCGGTCGGCGAACTCCTTGCCGGCAAGCCCTACCGCGACACCGCGCTCACCCCCGACCCGGTCCTCGTCGCACCGCCCGCCGAGTAGATCCGGCGCACCCGCGTGTGCGCGGTGGTACCAGCGCAGTGGTCGATTCGGGCCAAGCGGGCGGCGACGTTCGACTGAGTAGGATTACCCGTCCGCAGACCATCGTCGGCGGAAGACGGGTGGTGGCGCAGTTTGGTTAGCGCGCTGCGTTCGGGACGCAGAGGCCGGGAGTTCAAATCTCCCCCACCCGACTCAACGTTGTCGCAGGTCCGGTCCGAGTGGGTCGCGATCGCTGATTCGCCTTCCTCGCGGATTTGGGTGCGGCCTCTCGACTCACTGCCGCTGCTCAGACCGCTCGAACGTCGGCAAGCCGCTTGACTGCGTACTCGTCGTCCCAGCAGACGGCGGCTTCCCATGCGGCCGACGCTTGCGCAGCGATGTCATACGCGTCGTCGGCGAGGCCGGCGGCATTGCGGGGCAGCACGAGGTCGAGGTCGGGGACGTCGACGTGCGACTCGTCCCAGTCGATCAGCGCGACCCGTTCCGCGGTCATTCGGACGTTGCCAGGGTTGTTGGGGTTGCCGTGGACGACGCATGTCTGACGGCCGACGAGCCGCGCCCACGCGGCTCGACATCGAGCAACGCCCTCGGGTGGCATCGCGCCGAGGTCGATCCTCGTCGCGGTCTCGGCGTGCAGAAGGTCGGTCGACGATCGCCAGCCCGGGCGCTGCGGCCAGCCCGGCGTCAACCGATGCAGCCGGCGGAGCGAGTCGGCCACCCGACGCCAGTCGGCCGCCGTCTCGGGCGGTCCTCCCTCCACGTAGGTCATCACCACCACACCGTCGGCGAACAGCCGGCCGTCCGTAGTCGCGATCGGCACCGGCACGCTCAGACCTTCACGGTCGAGCCGTCGGAGAAGCGTGGTCTCCCACGCGAGATCAGGGTCGCTCCTCGCACCGAGACGACCGACCGCAAGGTGCCCATTGACGCGCACGCTCCACACGTCGTTGGCGACTCCGCCGGCGAGCGGTTCGATGCGAGCGACGTCGTCACCCCACTGCTCGAGTGCCTCCCATCCCACGCCACATCTTGGCGGTCCGAATATCGCTGGCGTGCGAGGGTTCGCTCTTCAACCAAGTGGTTGAAAACGCGGCACGGTCGGCGTACGTTGTATTCAACCGTTCGATTGAACAAGGAGTCGTCTGTGGCCGACGATCGGCTTTCCCGAGTCTTCTCCGCTCTCGCCGATCCGACGAGGCGCGACATGGTTTCCCGCCTCGCCGCGGGCGACGCCACCGTCGGGCAGCTGGCCGATCCCTACGACGTCTCCGTCCAGGCGGTGTCCAAGCACATCAAGGTGCTGACCGACGCCGGCCTGGTGACCCAGAGCAAGGACGCCCAGCGGCGGCCGTGCCACCTCGAAGCGGAGGTCTTCGACCTGATGACGAAGTGGATCGAGCGATACCGCCAACAGGCGCAGGAGCGCTACGACCGCCTCGACGCCGTCCTGGCCGAGATGCGCGACGAACACGAACAACCCACCAACCAACGGCATCGCCAGCAAGGAGCAGCGTCATGAACGCCACCAGCAACCGCAACCAGGCCTCGATCGAGGCCGACCCCAGCCTGCCCATCATCCGCATCACCCGCGACTTCGACGCCACCCCCGCGCAGTTGATGCGGGCCCACACCGATCCCGAGCTGTTCGCTCGCTGGGTCGGACCCAACGGCATGCAAACCAAAATCCTCGATTGGGACGCCACTACCGGCGGCCGCTGGCGGTACGTCGCCGGGCGCGAGGGCGAGGAGTATGGCTTCCACGGTTGCTTCCACGAGGTCGGCGAGGACCGCATCGTCCAGACCTTCACGTTCGACGGTCAGCCCGATGGCGTCGCCCTCGAGACACTGCGTTTCGAAGACCTCGGCGACGGCCGAACCCGGCTACACGCGCAGTCGCTGGTGGACAGCTTCGAGGGCCGCGACCAGTGGCTGGCCAGCGGCATG
>JACDEA010000319.1 GCA_013816725.1 Actinomycetota bacterium | reverse complement strand
GTAGGGCACCTGCGCCTGCGGTGGAGCGGTGGGGTCGAGGTGGTCGTCGAGGACGGTGCGGACCTCGTCCTGCAGGCCGGCGGTCACCCGCCTGAACTCCGACATGGCCCTGCCCATCTGGCGGGCCGCTTCAGGCAGCTTCTTGGGGCCCAGCACCAACAGGGCGACGACGAGGATGATCATGACCTCGGCCGGCCCGACGTTGAACACGGCTCGATGTTACCTACGCCCCGTGGCGGCCACGGCCGACTCGTGAGCCGGACGGGCGCTAGCCAGGCGGCTAGCGCTGCTCGCTTCCGGCGACGAGCGCCTCGACCTCGGCGAACCAGTCGTCCTGCTGGAGCCGGTCATGGAAGGCCAGCAGGTCGTCGTGGGTGAAACTGGGCCCGTCGTGGAACTCCTCCAGCTCGGCAGGAAGTTCGAAGACCGAGAGCCGCACGCCGGCCGAAGCCAGAAGGTCGATGACGTGGGACTCGGCCGGCTTGACCACTGCCAGCTGGCAGCTTGGGCACTGGAAGGCGTAGGACCCCTCGTCGGTGGTCGCGCACACGATTGCCGCCAGGTCGGGAACCGTCAGTTCGACGTCACCGCAAGACGGGCACGTAGCCCGAACGATGGTGCCGTCTCCTCGGTGGCCGCCCCGGCGCTTCTCCATGCGCCTAACGATGCGCCTTTGGTCCGAACTGCCGCTATGGCCCGGTAGGGGCATTCTCCGTGGCCCGAAATAACTAGTCACCCCACCCCAACGCCGCGGAACCGCGATCATGACGGGATCGAGTCGCTACTTTCACCACCCATAGGGTTCGCCCACCGCGGAGCGCGCGCACACGCGCCGGAGAACACCCTGGAGGCGTTTCGGCTGGCGCTCAAGCTCGGCGCGACCGGCCTCGAGAGCGACGTGTGGCTCACCGCCGACGGCGTCGCCGTGCTCGACCACGACGGGATCGTCGGCAGCCGCATCCGCCGGCGACCCATCAAGGGCGTGGACCGGGCCGACCTGTCGCCCTCGGTCCCCTCACTCGAGGAGCTGTACGGCGAGTGCGGGAATCAGTTCGTCTTCAGCCTGGACGTGAAGGACCCCGACGCCGCTCCGGCGACCCTCGCCGCCGCCCGGGCCGCCGGGGCCACCGACCGGCTGTGGCTGTGCCATCCCGAGCTGAACCAGGTGGCAGCGTGGCGGGCCCTCGACGCCGACGTGCACCTGGTCGACTCGACGCGGCTGCGGCTGATCCGAGAGGGCCCCGAGCGGCGAGCAGCGAACTTGGTCACCGCCGGTGTCGACGCCATCAACATGCACGCCTCGGACTGGTCGGTGGGCCTGGCGACACTGTTCCACCGCTTCGGGCGACTGGCCTTCGCGTGGGACGCGCAGCAGGAGCGGGTGCTGCGGTCGGTGCTGGCCATGGGAGTCGACGGCGTCTACAGCGACCACGTGGATCGGATGGTCGCCGCCATCGACGAGGTCCACCGCTAGATCGAAGGTGCCTACAACAGTTCGAGGCTGCGGGGCGGCCACACCTGCACGAAGGCTCGGCCCACCACGGTCGACTCCTCGATGGAATGGAAGAAACGACTGTCGGAGGAGTTGGTGCGGTTGTCGCCCATCACCCAGAGGTGCTTGGCCGGTATTCGCTGCTTGTCGATGCTCGGAATCGTCCGCGTCGAGCGGGGCAGGTAGGACTCGTTGAGCTTCTTGCCGTTGACATAGACGGCGTCGCCCCTGGTTTCGATCGTCTCGCCCGGCAGGCCGATGACCCGCTTGATGAAGTCCTTGATGCGCGGCTCGCCGGCGACCCCGGGGGGGCGCTCGAACACCACGACGTCGCCGCGATGGATGTCGTGCAGGTGGTAGCTCAGCTTGTTGACGAGAACGCGGTCGCCGATGTTCAGCGTGGGCTCCATCGAGCCCGACGGTATGTAGAAGGCCTCGACGAGATAGGTCTTGACGACCAACGCCGACAGGATCGCCACCGCGATGATGACGACCCACTCGAAGTTGCGCCGGAACGCGTGGCGCGCCGACCGCTTCGGGGGCGCGTCGGCGTCTTCCGCGGGTTCGGTGACGGTGGTGTCGGTCATCGGGAGGTACCGGCGGCAACCACCCCGGCGGCTCCAGCGTAGGCCCAGAACCGCGGGTCCTCGGATGGGAGCCGTCCCATCGACGTGACGCCGAGTGCGGTCAGGTCGGGAATGAGGTCGGGCACCTCGACGGCCACGACCTTGTGGCGCCCGACTTCGGGGGCCGGCTCCCCCACTGGTATCGGGACTCGCACCACTCGTTGCTCGACCGCGTCCAGCACGGCGGCGGCATGGTGGCTCACGCCGGCATGACGGAGGCGCGGATCGGCGTCGGAGTAGCGCACCGACAGAATCGGATCCGTCGCCACTTGGAGGGCCCGTACGACATCGCGGCCGCTGAAACCCGCTCCGCTGCCCACGCCCAACGAGCCTGGGCCGATGGCGACCACGATGGCGTCGGGCGCGAATTCGCCGGCGACGACGAGGGCGTGGTCGAGCGTGGTGGCCTCGCCGTCGCCGCCGAATGCGTGCCCGGCCGTCACGGTGGCGTGGAGGTAGCCGTCGGCGCGCAGCACGTGCACCAGGTCGCTGAACGCGATCGGCAGCGCCCCACCATCGGGCATCACGTAGACGAGACGGCCTTGCGGCCGGCACCGCTTGTACGCGAGGGCCACCGCGGCGACCTGGCTGTGGAGCGTGCAGCCCACCGTGGGCACGTCGGGCAGATGACCGCCGGCCGGTATGGAAACCTCGACCTGCAGGCTCGTGTACCGCAGCTTCATCTCGCGGCCGGCAACCTCAGACTGCCACCGGTCTCGCGCCAGGTTCCAGTGCACGACATGCCACCCACCGGTGCCGAGACCGAGCTCCACAGCAGTGGTGTTAATCACGACTCTGTCGCCGACCGCGACGGATCCGATCAGCTGCGTGAGTACGTAGGCCTTCTCGCCGTCGACCTCGACGCGCTGCAGACCGGAGCGCTCGTGCAGGATGGCCGTAACCACCCCGCTCCGAAACGACGGCATTACAGCGACGCGATGAGTTTCTCGACCCGCTCGTCGCGCGACTTGAACGGGTCCTTGCACAAGACCGTGCGCTGCGCCTGGTCGTTGAGCTTGAGGTGCACCCAGTCGACGGTGAAGTCGCGGCGGCGGGCCTTGGCCTTGCGGATGAACTCACCGCGCAGGCGGGCCCGGGTGGTCTGCGGCGGCTCGAGGACCGCCTTTTCGATGTCGGCGTCGGTGCACATCCGCTCGACCATGCCCCGCTCCTGGAGCCGGTAGAACAGCCCGCGCTTGCGGTTGACGTCGTGGTACTGCAGGTCGATGAGGGCGACCTTCGGGTGCGTGAGCGGTACGCCGTGCCGTTCGCGGAACGCCTCGATCAGCTTGTACTTGATGACCCAGTCGCACTCGCGGTCGAGCTTCATCGGGTCGTTCTCGAGGTTGGTCAGGCAGTGCTCCCACATGGCCAGCGCCTGGTCCTCGAGCGGCGAGAGCCCCTTCGCCGCTGCGTAACGCTGGGCCCGGTTGAGGTACTCACCCTGGATGTCGAGCGCGGAAAGTTCGCGGCCGTTGGCCAGACGCACACGCCGCTTGCACGTGATGTCGTGGCTGATCT
>JACDEA010000318.1 GCA_013816725.1 Actinomycetota bacterium | reverse complement strand
GTGCCGTCGTCGGTGCGGCGTCGCCGCCGGCGCGGGTGAACCGGCCGCAGGCCGACACCGCGATCATCGCGGCCAGCACCGCGGCGGCGCCCGCTGCTCGCGCCGTCATCCGAGGTTGGAGGAGCGGGGATAGGCGTTGGCCGGGTCGGTCAACACGTTGACGAGGTAGGGCACGTCGGCGTCGAGGCCGCGCTGGAAGGCGGCGGCCAGGTCGCCGGGCTTCTCGACCAGCTCGCCGGCGCCACCCAGCGCGGCAACGACCTCGTCGTACCGGCAGCCGGGCTGGAGGTCGGCGGCCACGTCGTACCCGTAGATCGCTTGCATCGGGTGCTTTTCCAAACCCCAGATGCCGTTGTTGCCCACGATGATCAGAACCGGAAGCTTGTGGCGGACGAGCGAGTCGACGTCCATGCCGTTGAAGCCGATGGCACCGTCGCCGGAGAGGAGCACCACCTGCTTGTCCGGATGGGCGACGCGCGACGCCATGGCGTAGCCCATTCCCGTGCCGAGGCATCCGTAGGGGCCGGGATCGAGCCAGCGCCCCGGCTCGAACGAGTCCACCAGCTTGCCGGCGTAGGACACGAAGTCGCCGCCGTCGCCGATGACGACGGCGTCGCGGTCGAGGACCTTGCGCAGCTCGCCGTAGATGCGGGCCGGATGGATCGGTGCGGTGTCGGCCTCGAGTTCGGCCCGTTCGGCTTCACGTTTCGCGCTCTCGTCGGCGCGCAAGGTGGCGATCCACTCCTCGTGATCGGCCCGCGGGCCGGTGTAGGCGGCCATGCCCTCGAGCGTGGTTGTCAGGTCGCCGGCGGGCGACACGACGGCGTCGACGTGGGCGGCGCGGCTCTCGGGACTGTCGACGATGTGTATGACCTGCGCGTCGCCGAAGCGCCCAAACGACAGGCGGAAGTCGAGCGGCGTGCCCACCACCGCCACCACGTCAGCCTGCTTCAGGTAGGACCGGGTGCGGGCGAAGGCCAGTTCGTGATCGGCCGGAAGGCACCCGCGGCCGAGGCCGTTCACGAACGTCGGCACGCGCAGCTCCTCGACGACGCGGCGAAGCGCGTGCCACGCGCCGTCCCAGTACACGTCGCCGCCGGCGACGATCGCCGGACGCCGCGCCTGCGCGAGGAGCGCCGCCGCCGTGGTCACGTCGTCGGGATCAGGAGCGACGCCACCACCGGGCGACGAGGCGCCAGCGACGTCGCCCTCGCCGTGACCGAAGAACACATCGAGCGGGATGTCCACGAACGTCGGACCGCGGTGCGATGTCGTGGCCCGGGCCGCCGCTTCTCCCACCATCGCGGCTATGTCGTCGGTGGCCTCGATCGTGCGGGCCCACTTGGTGACCGGCGCGACGATGGGCACGTGGTCGAGCTCCTGCAGGGACCCGGCGCCCCACCGGCCGTGCGGCGCCCGCCCGCCGATGACCACCAGCGGCGACCCGTTGAACGACGCGGTGGTGATCGCGCTGATGCCGTTGGTCACGCCGGGACCGGCGGTGAGGACGGCCACGCCCGGCCGGCGCGTGAGCTTGGCCATCGCCTCGGCCGCGAACGTGGCCGTCTGCTCGTGGCGGACGTCGTAGATCGCAACGTCGCGCTTCACGCAGGCGTCGTAGATCGGAAAGATGTGACCGCCTGACAGCGTGAAGATCTCGTTGACGCCGTAGGGCAGCAGCGCGGCCAGCGCGAGCTCGCCGCCGCTGCCCCTGATACGCGACTGTCCCTCCCCCGCTGCGCTCACAGTCCCCTCCGCCGCTCCGCTCATAGCCGAACTTCGTCGAGGAACTGCGTGAGCACCGCGAACCACGCATCGGGTGCCTCGACTTGCGGCGAGTGCCCGGCGTCGGCGATCACGGCGAGCCGCGCGTTGGGAAGGGTCTTGGCCATCCGCTCGCTGTGGCCCAGGAACGGGCGGTCCTGGTCGCCGACGATGACGAGACTCGGCACCGCGACGTCGGCCAGCGACTCCAAGCGATCGGCCTGGCTGAGGATCTCGGTGATGATCGCGATCCACATGTCGGGCGAGCAGTTGCGCGTGTTGTTCTCGCCCCGCTCCTTCCACCCGGGACGCTCGGCCAGCAGTCGCTGGCTCGCGGGCGTGTCAAGCGGGCCGGGGCCTTCGGCCTGCAACTGCACGAGGACCTCCATACCCGCCTCACGAACGGCCTGCTTGCCAAGCTCGACGACGGCGGGATCGATGCCATCGGGACAGACCGGGCTGGTGTCCATAAGAATCAGCCCGCGGAGCCGCTCGAGGTGGCCGACGGCGATGTGTTGGGCGACCATCCCTCCCATCGAGTGGCCCAGCAACACGAACGTGTCCCATCCCAGCGCGTCGGCGACAGCCACCATGTCGGCCGCCATCAGCTGCATGGTGTAGCTGCCCTCGCCGGCCGGCTTCGGTCCTTGCCCGTGGCCGCGGTGATCGGGGGCCACCACGTGCCAGCCCCGTTCGGCCAGCGCGTCGACGTGGTCCTCGAAGTCCTCCTTGCTACCGGTGAAACCGTGCACCAGCAGGAGCCGATCGGCGTTCCCGTCGCCCGCCTCCAACGCCTCGAAGTCGAGGCCTCCAGCGGCGATGCGGCGAGTGTTCACGGTTCTCCTCGTTGGTCAAGAGTGCGCTGATTAATTGGGCTGCGGCTTCGCCGCAGCCGCTCCACAGCCGCGCAGTCGTGCGTAAGCGAACGTCACTCCACCGGTGAGTTGGTAGTTAATCAGCACACTCTTAAGCGCGGGTGGTCAAGCGGGGAAATCGTAGAAGTCGATCGTTATCAGCTTGGCGAGAATCTTGTTGCGGTCGCTCGGGCGCCTCTCGTTCAGATCGATGGGAATGGTCACCCGCCTGATGCGGCGGCGCGCGTCGATGGCGACGTCGGCATAGAACGTGTCGCCCCGCAGTCCCCCGCCCAGTCTCTCCAACAATTCAGGCGAGGGCGCCACGTCGAGTTCGTACTTGATCGTCGATGCACCTCTGACTTCGGCGCCGCCGAAGGGCCGAACGCTGACGGCCGCCCGCACGACGTCGAGGGCGAGCAGCGGGCCGGTCAACTCGGGCTCGGGCGCGCTCCGGGGCGCCACTCGCATCTTGGCCTGGCCGGTGGTGAAGTCCACCGACCCGTCGGCCGTCGCCGTCGGGGTACCCACGGTGACCTTGGCCGACCGGGCCGCGACCGTGCGGTCCGCCGCGCCGGAAACGATCGCGGTGGGATCGCCGCGCGGGCCGCCCGACCGGTCGGTTCCGCAGCCCCCGACCACGGCCGCGGCGGCGAACAGGAGCGCGGGGAGTCGCCGAGAGTTGAGCACGGTGGGCGGTACGCTAAACCGGGCGAGGAGGGCACGTGGAGCGATTCAAGGGGTGGCTACCCGCGATACGGGTGCTGGCTAGCGCAGTGATGCTGGTGATCCTCGTCAAGCGCGTCCACGTCACGTCGATCCTCCCGAGTGGCGGCCACGGGTTCCGGTGGCTGGCCGCCGCAGTGGCGGTGTGGACCGTCGGCGTGATCCTGTCGGCGGTCCGGTGGCAGCGCGTGCTGGTCGCGCTCGACATCAAGGTTGGGCTGCGCGTCCTGGTCACCCACTACCTGGCGAGCCTGTTCGTCAGCAACTTCCTCCCGTCAACCGTCGGCGGCGACGTGCTGCGA
>JACDEA010000317.1 GCA_013816725.1 Actinomycetota bacterium | reverse complement strand
CGTGGCCGAATCGGCGGCGTCGGCGGCGCTGGCGTGCATCGGCGGCCTCGTCGCCTATCGCCGTCGCGAGAGCCCGATCGGGTGGCTGCTCCTGGCCATCGGCGTGGAGACCGGCCTCACCCAACTGAGCTACCGATACGGCCTGCGCTACGTCCTGCCCGCCGGCATGGCCGCGCCACTTCCCGAGAGCCTCAACAGCACCGATCACCTTGAGGACGGGCTGGTCCCGGGTCTCGCCGGATTGCTGTTCCTGCTGTTTCCGACCGGTCACCCGCCGTCGCCGCGCTGGAGACCGCTGACGGCGGCGACGATCGCAGTCGCCGCGGTGAGCGTGGCCGCCAGCGTCGTCACGAGCGGTCAGCTGGCTGATCTCCCCGGCGTCGTCAATCCGCTCGGGATACGGGCGCTGGCTTCCCTGACCACATCCGTTCGCGCCATATCGGTCCCCCTCGTGAACATGGCCTTCATCCTCGGTGGGTTGTCACTGATTGCGCGCTGGCGACGGGCCGAAGGCGTCGAGCGCCAACAGATCAAATGGTTGGCGGCGGCGGCCACGCTGCTTGCCGCGCTCCTCTTGATCGGCCGCGCCGTCGAACCCCTGTCGGGCGTCTTCTTCTTCGGTGTACTCGCCATTCCGGTTGCCGTCGCCATCGCGGTACTCCGCTACCGGCTCAACGACATCGACGTCGTCATCTCGAGGGCGGTCGTCTTCGGCATGCTCGCCGGGTTCGTCACGATCGTATACGTCGGCGTGGTCGTGGGCTTCGGCGCGCTGATCTCGACCAACGGCAGGCCGAGCGTGCTGCTCTCGATCGTGGCGACGGCCGTGACAGCTGTCGCGTTCCAGCCAATGCGGACGCGGGCTGAGCACCTTGCCAATCGGGTGGTGTACGGCCAGCGGTCGACGCCCTACGAGGTGCTCGCCAGATTTGCGGAACAATTGGGCGACGCCACCGACCCGCAGGAGCAGCTTCAGCTGCTCGCGAGCCTCTTGTCGGAGGGGACGGGCGGCGACGTGCGCGTGTGGCTCCGCGTCGGCGATCGCCTTCGCCTCACGGCGTCGTCACGTTCAGGCGACGAGGTCCCGTCGGGCGAGGTCGACCGCTCAGTGCCAGTGGTGCACCACGGGACGACGTTGGGTTTGCTGACGCTGGTCAAACCGGCAAATGAGCAGGTGTCCTCTCTCGACGACCGGCTCATGATGGGCATGGCTGGCCAGGCGGGCCTGGTGATGCGCAACGCGAGGCTGGCCGCGGAACTGTACGAACGCCTCGACCAGCTGCAGCTGTCACGCCAGCGCCTGGTCGCCGCGCAGGACGACGAGCGGCGACGATTGGAGCGCGACCTCCACGACGGCGCGCAGCAACAACTCGTCGCCCTCAAGATCAAGCTCGGCATCGCCGGCACACTCGCGACGCGAGAAAGTGCGCCGCGGACGTCGGCTGCGATCGGCGAGTTGGTCGCTGAGGCCGGCGAGGCGGTCGACACGCTTCGCGAGCTCGCCCACGGCATCTACCCGCCGCTGCTGGCGGCCGAAGGCCTCGCCGCCGCGCTCGGCGCGCACACCACGAAGACTGTGGTGCCCATCGAACTCAGCGCGACGGACCTGGGGCGCTACTCGCAGGACGTCGAGGCCGCTGTGTACTTCTGCTGCCTCGAAGCCCTCCAGAACATCAGCAAGTACGCGCAGGCGACGGCGGTGCGGATCGACTTGACACAGGTCGGCTCGTCGTTGGTGTTTTCCGTCGCCGACGATGGCAAGGGTTTCGACGCGGCCACGGTGCGTCGAGGAGCGGGCCTGCAGAACATGGAGGACCGGATCGGGTCGGTGGGCGGCACCCTCACACTGGCGTCGGCGCCGTCCGCAGGCTGCACGGTGTCGGGCCATATTCCCGTTGCCGTCGCCTGACCGCGGCATAGAGCGACGACGCGCACCGCTCCTCGGCAGTGGAGCGGTTCCGTCCCGCATCTACGCTCCGCACATGACCGCTTCCACCGAACACGTCCGCCGCGTCAGCCGCCGCCTCCGCGATCTAGTCGAGCCGATCGCGGCCAACGTCTACTTCGCGCCCGAGGCGCAGGCGAACTACAAGGACCTCGGCCTCAGCTACGTCCCCGGGTACTTCACCAGCCGTGGCGCGTGCATGGGCCAGGTGCCTGGCGAGATCGTCGTGATGGCCTTCGCCGTGTTCGAGCCCAACTTGGTGGTCAACGCGGTGAACGAAGGCTGGTCGAAGACCGACCGCGACACGATCCTCGCGGCGCGCGAGAAGGGCGCGGTCGCCAGCCTCCGCAAGCTCATCGGCGACGACCCCGCCGGCCTGGCGCGCGCAACCGAACTACTGAAGCAAGCCGGTGATGCGGGAACCGGCGAAGGCCGCGCGCTGTACTCCGGCCTGCGTTCGCTGGGGTGGCCGGGCGATCCCATGGGCGACTTCTGGCGGGCCGCCGACCTCGTGCGGGAGCACCGCGGCGACTCGCACACCTGCGCGTGGGTGTCGCACGGCATCGCGCCCGTCGAGATCACGCTGCTCACCGAACTGTGGTGGAAGATGGGTCTCAACACCTACGTCCGCACCCGGGGCTGGAACGACGAGGCGATCGCCGCCGGCGTCGCGTCGCTGGAGGACAAGGGGTACGTCAAGGACGGCGAGTTCACTCCCGAGGGCGAAGCGGTGCGGGCGTCGATCGAAGCGGCCACCGACGAAGGCGAACGCCGTATTGTCGAGGCGCTGGGCGACGACGCCGACGAGCTGTTCACAATCCTCGACCCGTGGGCCAAGGCAGTCGTCGCCGCCGGCGGCTACCCGAGCGACCCCAGCCAGCTCACCCGCCAGTAGTTCACCCGCCCGTTATGACGGCTGGCAGCGGGGGCACCAGTAGGCTGTGCGGGCGTGGCGGCCGGCGCGGGCCGACTCGATAGGGGTGCGGCATCGCAGGCAGGGACGCCCGCTGCGGCCGTAGATCTGGGGCCGGTACGTGGCGCCCAGGCGGGCGTGCGCCTGCATCAGCCGGGACGCAGTTCGCACCAGCTCGGCTAGATCAGTTGCCGGGTGGGCGGTCGCAGGGTGAACCCGGCAGACGAACAGCGCCTCGCAGCGCCAGATGTTGCCGATGCCGGCGACGACCTGTTGGTCGAGGAGGAGATCGCCGATGGGAACGTCAGCCGGCTGCCCGCCGGCGCGCCGCAACACCTCGTCGACATCGACCGGCGCGCTCAAGATGTCGGGCCCGAGTCCGGCCAGAACGGGATGGAGAACCTCGGTACGCGTCGGCAGCAACTCGACAACCGGCGCGCTGAAGCACACGGCGACGCGGTCGCCGCACTCGAGGACGACGCCGGCGAGGTGCCGCGGCTTGCGCCATTTCTCCCCCGCTCGGTACACGTGCCAGGCGCCGGTCATGCGCATGTGCGTGTGCAACGTGAGGCCGCCGGCGAAGCGGATGAGCAGGTGCTTACCGCGCGCTTCGACGGCCTCGACCTCGTCGCCCACGAGGCGCTCCACCGGGACCTTCAACGACGACGCCGCGGTGACCGGCCGCCCGACCAGCCACTTCCGTAGCGATGTCGCGGCCCGGAAGATGGTGTCGCCCTCAGGCACGAGGCGAGCCGCTACGAATAGAGGACCAGCCCCTTGGGAGTCGGCACG
>JACDEA010000316.1 GCA_013816725.1 Actinomycetota bacterium | reverse complement strand
GAAAAATCCGCGCGGAAGGTGGCGGCGGTGGGGCCGGCGACGGCTGAGGCCTTGCGCGAGCGCGGGATCGCCGTCGATCTGGTGCCGGGAGAGGCGGTGGCCGAGGCGCTGGTCGCCGAGTTTCCCGACGGCCCCGGGCGGGTGCTGCTGCCGCAGGCGGCCGGGGCGCGATCGGTCCTGGCGGACGGGCTGACCGAGAAAAACTGGGACGTCGACGTCGTCGTCGTGTACGAAACCGTGGCCCTGGAACTGACCGACGAACAACGGGCCGACGCGTCGAGGGCCGACGCCGTCGCGTTCACGTCGTCGTCGACGGTCACGAACTATCTCGCCGCCGGGGGACCGGTCCCTGGCGTGGTCGCGTGCATCGGCCCGGTAACCGCGGCGACCGCGCACGGGCGCGGGCTCGCCGTGACGGCGGTGGCCGACCCGCACACCGTCGCCGGCCTCGTCGATGCGCTCGTTACAGCGCTGCCCCGGTGAGGCGGTTGGCGGCGGTCGCCGCCGCGCTCGTGTTAGTGGCGTGCGGTAAGGGCACCGGTCACGGCGCCGCCAACGAAGACTCCGGCTCGAAGCGGGACGCGGCGACGCCGGCCACGATGTTCCTGCTGCCGTCGCATCTCCCCGCCGGGTTCGCGGTGGGGCCTGGACAACTCGTGACGCAGGGCCGAGCCGAGAAGGCCTTCGCCGCCGCGGTGGGGCGCGTGGCGGCGTCGTCGGGTTATGACCACGTGGTCTTTGTGCTCGTATCGGCGGCCAGCACCGATCGCGAGGTAGCCGCCAACGAGAAGAGCCAACCGGTCGACGTCAACGGCATAACCGCGCGCCTTAGCGACTCTCCCCTTACCGGCGCCGCGGTCGATTGGTTCGCGAACGGCCTTAGCGTGGCCGTGCTCGCGGCACCGGGGCTCAGCATCGAGGTCGTGGCTGTCGCTCGTCGACTGCGGCTCCCCGACGCCGGCGATCCCGACCACGCCGAGGTCGCCGTACCCGACGGGATGGCCACGATTGCAAGCAGTCATGTCGAAACGCACGCCCCCGAAGCGGGGTCGTCGCTCGATCTTGTCGGACCGGACCAGGCGCGGGTGACTGTGCGGCTCATCGCCACCGAGGCGCCTCCGCAACTGACGCTCGGATTGGCGGACCATCTCGCGAGAGTCAGGGTGCGCGGCCATGACGGATGGGCCGCGACCGCGAAGCGCACGATCAAAGAGGGCATAGACGTCAACACCACGGCGGTCGGCTGGCGGGAACACTCCGGCCAGGTCGTCACCGTTTCCGGTCACACGTCGCTGGACCAGTTGCGGCCGATCATCGAGGGTCTGCGCCACGTCAGCGAGACCGAGTGGCGCGCTGCGCTGCCGACCGCGACGACGTCGCGCACCCCGACGCCGCCGTGACGCCCGACCCGTTCACCGATCGTGAGTATCACAAGACGGCGCCGGTGCCGGCGACGGGACGGCCGAGCATCTACGAGTTCCGCCAGCCAAAGCGCGACTGGTTGAAGTACATGTTCGAGCACTACATCGTTCTCCCACGCGCGGGCCGCGTTCTCGACGCCGGGTGTGGGCCGGGTGCGTACATCCCGGCCGCCCGCGACGTGGCGCCCGGCGCGGTCCTCATTGCCCTCGACATCGCCGCCGGCCGGCTTGCGCACATCGACCGAGCGAAGGCGGTGCGCGTCGCCGCCGACGTCACCGCCCTGCCCCTGCTGGACTGCAGCATCGACGTGGTGCTGGCGATGCACATGCTGTACCACGTCCCGCACGTTCCCGACGCGGTGGCCGAGTTCCACCGTGTCCTGCGCGGTGGCGGCGTCCTCTACGCGTTCACCAATAGCGAGCGCTCGCAGTCTCAGCTCACCGAGCTGTACGAGCGTCACGGGGGCGGCTCCGGCTCGGCCATGGGCGACCCGCACTTCTCGAACGAGTCGGGCCGGGCGTTGCTGGAGACCTCGTTCTCCGACGTGACGTTGACCGAGCTGCGCGACAGCGAGCTCGTCGTCACCGATCCCGAGTGCGTCGTCGACGAGTTCCAGCGCCTGCGGTACGCCCTCGAACCGCACCTGGTCGAGGGCACGGCGTGGGACGATTTCGTCGATGCGACGCGAAGCGACGTCACTGCCATGGTCGAACGCGACGGCACGTTCCGGATCTCGGAGTGTCACGGCCTCTTCGTGTGCCGGCGGCCGTAGGCTTGGTGAGACATGAGCTTCCCTGAACGCCGGATGCGCCGGCTCCGTCGAACCCCGGCCCTGCGTCGGTTGGTGGCCGAGACCCGGCTGTCACCCGACGACCTCGTGGCCCCTCTGTTCGTGCGTGAAGGCATCGTCGACCCGCAGCCCATCGTCTCGCTACCCGGCGTCGTGCAGCACACCACCCACTCGCTTGCGAAAGAAGCGCGGCGCCTTTCGTACCTCGGCGTCCCCGCCGCGATCCTCTTCGGAGTGCCGGCCACCAAAAACGCCAACGGGTCACAGGCGTGGCAGCCCAAAGGGATCGTGCAGGTCGCGCTCCGCGAGTTGCGCGACGAGGTGGGCGACTCGATGGTGCTCATCGCCGACCTCTGCCTCGACGAGTACACCGACCACGGCCACTGCGGTGTACTCAACGCCGACGGTTCGGTCGACAACGACGCCACCATCGAGCTGTACGCCCGCACTGCTGTCGCCCAGGCCGACGCCGGCGCCGACATCGTGGCGCCGTCGGGGATGATGGACGGCCAGGTCGGGGCCATCCGAGAGGCGCTCGACGGCGCCGGCTTCACCGATATCGCCATCCTCGCCTACGCGGCCAAATACGCGTCAGCGCTTTACGGGCCGTTCCGCGATGCGGTCGACGTGACGATCGCCGGCGCCGGCGATCGGAAGGGCTACCAGCAGAACCCGGCCAACGTGCGCGAGGCACTGAGCGAAGTGGACCTCGACGTCGACGAGGGCGCCGACATCGTGATGGTCAAGCCCGCGCTGGCGTACCTCGACGTGATCGCCGCGGTGCGCCGGGCCGTCGACCTGCCCGTCGCCGCCTACCACGTGAGCGGCGAGTACGCGATGGTCAAGGCGGCGGCCGAACGCGGGTGGATCGACGGCGACGCCGTCGCCCTCGAGCACCTAACCGCCATCAAGCGGGCCGGCGCCGATGTGATCCTCACCTACTTCGCCGGCGAGATCGCCGAATCGCTGAATGGGTAATGCGGACCTGTTCAAGCGGGCGCAGGAGGTCATCCCCGGGGGCGTGAACTCGCCGGTGCGGGCCTTTGAGTCAGTGGGCGGCGCGCCGTACTTCGTGGCCCGGGCCGAGGGCGCCTACGTGTGGGACGTCGAGGGCCGGCGTTACGTCGACTACGTGCAGTCCTATGGCGCGTCGATCCTCGGGCACGCGCACCCGAAGGTGGTCGAGGCGATTCGCCGGGCCGCGCTGGACGGCACCACCTATGGCGCGCCCACCGAGCGCGAAGTCCAACTGGCCGAGGCCATTTGCGAGCGGGTGGCCGGTTGCGACATGGTGCGCCTCGTCTCGAGCGGCACCGAGGCGGCAATGAGCGCCGTACGGGTGGCCCGCGGGTTCACCGGCCGTGACGGCGTTGTCATGTTCGACGGCAACTACCACGGCCACAGCGACGGCCTGTTGGCGGCAGGCGGCAGCGGCATGGCCACGCTGGGGCTCCCGGCGTC
>JACDEA010000315.1 GCA_013816725.1 Actinomycetota bacterium | reverse complement strand
ATCGCGAAGACGTCGCTTTGCTCGCGCAGGTGCTGACCGACCTTGGTTGGTGGAGTGGTCGTTTCCAGGGTGCGGTCTCGGCCGAGACGGCGTCCGCGCTCGATCGGATGTCGTCAGGTGCTTCCTGACACGAGACGCGAGCGCCTGTACCCTCGGGTTATGCCCCGACGTCAGCGGCCGAACATCGATGCGGTTGTCCGTGATTTCGCGGGCGCGGTGGCTGATGCGGACGCGTCGCATCTCGAGCGGGCGGCCGCCGCTCTTCGTCTCGCGGCCGAGGCAGACACCTACGCGCGGGCCGAGGTCATGGCGGCGCGGGAACTAGATGGCGCGTCGTGGACTGATGTTGGTGCTGAGTTGGGGATGTCGCGGCAGGCGGCGCACGAGCGGTTCCGGACGGGTCCGGAGGGTTTCCATTCGCGCTGGTACAAGCTGCGGTCTACGAAGTAGCTCGGCACGCGAACGCTGGCCGCACGCTGCCTACACCCCGAGTTCTGCGTCGACCGGCACGCGGTCGCGTCCTGCGGTTTGGGCTGTGTTGATGGCTGCGTCGGCGAGGCGTTGGGACCAGTGGGCGTCGAGGTCACCGTTGGTGTCAGTGGGGAAGCGTTCGTCGTGGACGGCTCGGGTTTCGGCGGCGTTGTGCCACGCCTGACGAGCGGTGAGGGCGTCGGGTTCGGCGCCGAGGGCGGCTACGACTGCTTCGGGCGGTTCGATGCGTGCATGGGTGCGGACTTGGAGTTCACGTGACTGCTCCGCGCGGCGCACGAGGGCGAGTCGATCGACCTCGGCTGCGTGTGACTCGAAGTACGAGCGACGGGTCTGCCACTGGTCGCGCAGTGTCTGGATGCGGGCGTTGAGGCCACCGATCGATGCTTCGATGTGGCCGAGTTGGCGTGTCGCTCGCGTGACCGTGGCGTCGACGGTTCGGCGGTTGCCGGGCCGCCACGAGTGGCCGCCCCGTTGCGCGTTGGCTAGTTGCCCGGTCCAGGTGCGGCGTTGTGTTTCGAGCGCGTCGCGGCGGCGACCGGCGGCGACGAGGGCGTCGGTGGGGTCTGGGGGTGCGTCGGCGATCGCGGCTTCGAGACGGGTGCGCTCACCGTGGAGCCGTGCGAGGTCCCAGCCGGCGAACTCGGCGTGGACGCGGTCGGCGTGCGGGTCGGCGTCGTGTGCGAGTGCCTTGGTGCGACGGCGTTCCATGGCGGCGGACACGGTGTCGAGCCCGGTCGAGTCCGTATCATGCGCCCGGTGGGCGTTGTCGTCGTCGACGGGTGACGCGCCTTCAACGAGGTAGATGCGGGTGTCGACGCGGCCGCGGGTGAGCGCGACGTAGCCCTCCTCGAAGGACGATTCGTCGCCCGCGTGGTACAGCGCCCGTTCCAGCGTTGCGCCTTGCACGCCGTAAGTGGTCCGGGCGTAGCCGTGGTCGACGAATCCGGCGTCGAGGTATTCGCGGGGGATCATGATGCGGCCCTCTTTGTGGAAGTCGACGGTGAGTTGGTGACGCTCGCGGTCGACGGCGGCGACGCGTCCGCTGCTGCCGTTCTTCACGAATGCGCCGTTGTCGCCGACGAGTCGCCGGTCGTTGCGCCGGGCGACGACCCATTCGCCGCCGCGGTACTCGCGGTCACCCGCGACGAGGGCGGGGCCGGTGAGTTCGCCGTCGGCTGCGAGGCGGGCGCGGGCCCGTGCGTTGAGGGCGACGCGGACCCGGTTGGGTCCGGCGATCATCGGATCGGTGCCACCCTGCCGGACGGTGTCGTACCAGTCGGCGACCATGGCGTCGTAGGAGGCGGCGGCGTTGGGTGAGCGGACGACGCGGCCTGCGGCGTCGTAGCGCGACAGCGCGGACTCGACGAGGCCTTGGCGGTAGGCGTCGATGTTGGTGCGATCACCTTCGTCGATTTGCCGGTTGTTCTCGACCAACTCAACGAGGCGGTCGCCTTGGGCGGCCACCATGTTGCGGAACACACCGCCGGTTTCGACCGGGCCGTGCTGGTCGGGATCCCCGATCAGCTTGAGCGCGCCGCCGACGGAGGCTGCGTGTTCGGCGAGACGGGTCAGGTCGCGGGTGCCGACCATCGACGCCTCATCGACCACAACGACGGTCCCAGGCGACAGGCCGTGACGGCCCGCGTCGATGAGCAGCCGCGCCACCGTCGAAGCTTCGCGTCCGTAATGCTCGCCGAGCTGAGTCGCGGCTTCGAGCTCCGCTGCCGCGGTGGCGGACAGGGCACAGCCGACGATGGGGACGCCGGACGCGGCGAACGCTTCGACGGCGGCGGCCATGGCGTAGGTCTTGCCGGCGCCGGGCCGTCCGGCGACGGGCTGGATCGCCGGCGCATCCGGGGAGCACACGGCGCGGACCATCGCCTCCTGCTCGACCGACAACTCGTCGTGGTTGGCGAGGACGGCGTCGACCGCGGTGCCGTGTGCTCCGGGCGTTGCTGTGGCGAAGCCGTCCGTCGACCACGCGAGGAGGCGGTGTTCGAGGTCGAGGAGCTGAGGCGTCGTGTACCGGGCGAGGTCGTCGCTGCGGGTGCGGTCACCGCCGCGCCGCCACACCCATTCGCCGACCGCGCGGTCCGGTGCCAGTGGCTGCACGTGCGCCGACGCCAGGAAAACGTCGACGGCCCGGTTCACGTCGGTGGCCGAGGATGCGACGAGTCGCTCGCTCAGAGCTTCGACGACTTCGCCGCGACCGAACGTGGACGCCTGCCGCGTCAGACCTTCGGCCCCGGCGAGAAAGGAGAACTCCGCGTCAAGGTCGACGGGCCGTGCGGTTTGAACGGGGGGTCGGTCGAAGCAGGCGGCGACCTGTTCGTCACCGAAACCAAGAGCGGCGGCCTCGTCGCGCCACTTCGCATCAAGCGCGTCTGCGGCCACGCCGTATTGCTTGGCTTGGCGGGTCGCGAGCGTGGCGATCTGGTGGGCGCGGGCCGACGTGTAGCCGGACTCGGCCACCATCTCCTCGATCTCGTCGCGACGTTTCGAGAACGCGCGGACCACGGGCCGCGGGACACCTGTGATTTCGGCCCACCCGTTGCGTACGTCCTCCCACTGAACGCCGAGGCGTTCGGTGAGGAGGTGGCGAAGCTGCGCCTGGTAGAGGAAGCCGGCCGGTCGCGCGTGGTTGTACAGGCAGCGCCCGTCGACCGCCTGCCAGCGGTCCTCGGCGGTGCGGGTGAGATTCGCGACCACGACATGGGTGTGCAGCAGCGGGTCGCCGGCCCGGCTTGTCCGGTGATCGAACGCCGCGCCGACGACGCCATCGACCTCGATCCGTCCCCGGTCGCCGGTCCCGCGGCGGGCGAACACGGCGTGGCGTTCCATGTAGTCCACGACCGCGTCAACCGCCTCGGCGTGCGCCTGGCGTATCGCGGCGCGCTGTTCCGCCGTGCCGAGCGCCCACAGCACGCTGACGCTTTTCGGTGGACGCAACGTCAGGTCGTAGCCGGGCCGCGCCTTCATCGAGCGGTGTTCGGCCTCGAAGCGCTCGACCTCGTGACGCGGGAACACCCAGGTCGCCTGTCCGCGGTGGCGTGGGAGCGTCATGCGCTCGCCGCGCAAGTAGTGCGTCTCGGTGCTCAGGGCGCCGAGTCGCTGGCCGGCCCCCGCGAGCTGACGCACCCGGCCCACCGTGACCCGTAGTCGTGAGGCGACGCGCGCGGTGTCGAGG
>JACDEA010000314.1 GCA_013816725.1 Actinomycetota bacterium | reverse complement strand
GTCCTCGTCATCGGCGGTGTCGTGTTCGGCGGGCGTCACCGCCTGCGTCGCCGCCGTGACTGAGCCGGTCGACGCCACGGACCTGGGCGACCGCGGCGAGCTGCTCCGCGTCGCGCGCGGCGGCTCCCTGAACCTGGCCGGCGCCGTGCTGAACCAGGCCCTGCGCTTCTTGATCACCCTCTTGTTGGCCCGTCTGGTCGGCCGCGGTGATCTGGGCCGCTATTTCCAGGCGTTCGCGTTCCTGGCGCTCCTCGGCCTGCTCTCGTTGAGCGGGTTCCGTGGTGCGCTGACGCGGTTTGTCGCCGTCCACCGAGCCGATGGCGATGCCGGCGCGTTACACGGCACGCTGCGGCTTGGGCTCATTCTCCCAACCGCCGGCGCCGCCGTGCTGGGGGCGTTGCTGTTCGCGATGTCGGGCTGGCTGGCCAACCACGCTCTCGACGATGCGGCCATGGTCTTCCCGCTGCGCATCGTCAGCATCGCCCTTCCCGCCACTTCCTTCGCCGATGCGGCGCTCGCCGCGACGCAGGGGTACCGCACGATGACGCCGTTCGCCGTCGTGAACCTCGTGTTCGAGCCGACGTTCCGCGTGCTGCTCACCGTCGTGTTCCTGGGCGCCGGGTGGGGCCTGAAAGGCGCGATGGTCGCGCTGCTCGTTACGAACTGCGTCGGCGCGGTGGCGGCCGGCGCGTGGCTTCGCCGGCTGACCGGACGTCTCACCGCCGCGCCGGTGTACCACTGGCGCGAGCTGTTCGGTTTCTCCACGGTGAGCTGGCTGGCGTCGCTGGCCGGGACCGGTCTCGTGTGGGCCGACACGATCATCCTGGGCGTGTTCCGTCCGGCTCGTGAGGTCGGCGTGTACCAGGTAGCCACTCGGCTCACGGTTCTGGCCACGATCGTGTTGTTCCCGATCGCGACGTCGTTCGCGCCGCAGATCGCTGACCTTTACCAGCGGGGCAACCTCGAGCGCCTCGCCCGGTTGTACGCCGTGGTAACGAGTTGGACGTTGCGATTGTCGCTCCCGGGCTTCGTCGTGTTGATGCTGTTCCCGCGCCCGCTGCTCCACGTGTTCGGCCGCGGATTCATCAGCGCGGCCACCGTGACGATGATCCTCGCGGTAGGCCAGATGTTCGACGTGGCCACCGGCCCCACCGGCTACATGCTGGTGATGTCCGGTCGTCCATACCTGACGATGGCCAACAACGTGTTCGCGCTGATCGTCAATATCGGCCTGAACCTCGTCCTCATCCCGGCCTATGGGATACGCGGCGCCGCGGTGGCGTGGGCGGTCTCGATCGCTCTCATCAACGTCGCCAAGGTCGTCCAGGTGTGGGTGACGATGCGGATCCACGCGTACGACGCCGGCTTCGCCAAGGGTCTGGTCGCCGCCGCCGCCGCCTTCGCGGCGGGCTTGGCCGTGCATGCCGGCGTGCGTGGTTTCGCCAGCTTGATCGTCGGCGCGCCCGTCGTCGTTCTGGTGTACGTCCCCGTGCTCCTCATGCTCGGCCTCGGTGAGGAAGATCGGCTCGTGCTGCGCCGGCTCGGGGAGAAGCTCCTAGTAGTGCAGCGCACGCCAGGCCCGGCGCGAGCGGATTCGCAGTAAGGCACGCAGCACCGGATCGAGTCGGACGCGGTGCGACCCGACGCGGTCGCGCTCGATCGGGCCGGTCGCCGGCGCCCGCCGGCTCTGGTAGCTGGCAGTCACGTCATGCGGAACCTCGTTGTGGTGCAACACGGCGTCATCCCACGGCTCACCGAGGAACTCGAGCAGGCGGCGAAGCTCCGGCTCGGGGTCGGCCACGAGCGCTTCGTAACGGACTTCGGCGAAACGGGCTGGGCCCAGATTCCGGCCCGCGGCGCGAGCGGCCTCGATGTAGCGCTGCCACTTGGCCGTCGCCTTGTACGCCGACGCGTAGCCCCACCGTTCGCGATGCGAGGACACCACGTCGCGACCGTCGCGGATGACGTGGATGACCTGACACTCAGGAAACAGCGCGTCCAGGAACGGGAGATGCAGCGTGTAGCGCGGTGATTTGTCGCCCCAACGCCGCTTCCCGCGCCGCTGCGCGTACGTCATCTGAAAATCGTGAAAGAGCGCGGCAAACCGCTCGTGGAAGAACTCGCGGGGCAACCCGTACGGCTCGATGCGGGGCCAATCCTCGCCGGTGACTTTGGCCAAATCATCAAGAAAGCGGCTCTCCGGGCCGATACTGAGGTTCGGATGGGCGTCGAGGATCAGCCGCAACAATGTCGTGCCCGAGCGCTGGCAACCGACGATGAAGATCGGCTTATGGTCGATGCGCTCGACGGCAGGATCCACGGCCGCGGCAGGCTAGTGGTCCGAGGCACGGCGCAAGATGCGTCAAACTGGTGAGAATGGCGGGGGCAATGGCGGCATCAACGGCGACATCAGCGGCGACATCGAGAACGAGACGCTGTCGGGCCGCGGCGTCGGTGCTGCTGGTGACCGCGGCGGTCGCGATGACCGCATTGCAATCGGTCGGCGCGCGCGGGGCCACGTCGGAGGCTGCGGTGTGGGGGACGTTCGCTCACGTCGCCACGGGCGACCTCGGCACCAACGAAGCCAGGCAAGCCGCGGCCCGCTACGACACGTTGGCGGTGCGAGGGGCAATCACCGCCGCGTTGTTGAGCGACCTGCACCAACGACACGCCGGCATCACGCTCCTCGCCTACGAGAAGGCCGCCGGTCTCAGCAACGCCGAGGCCAACACGCTGGCTTCGACACACCCAGACTGGATCGCGCGCGACAGCTCCGGGCAAGCCATCCACCCGCAGAACATTCCCGACACGACGCTGGCCGACCTCACCAACGCCGATTTCCGTGCGTGGCAGTCCGACAAGATGGCCGCCGAGGTCGCCCTCGGCGCTGACGGCGCGTTCATCGACACGCTCGGCGCCTACTTCCCGAGCGACTTCTACACCGCCCGGCCCGTCGTCAACGGCACCGCGGTCACCGACGCCGCGTGGCGCGACGGCAGCGCCGACCTGATCCGGCGCGTCAAGGCCGCGTCCGGACGGATGGTGGTGGCCAACGGCTTCGGTCTCGGCAGCGGTGCTGCCTACTACGCGGCGGCCGCCGACGCCGACGTGCTGATCGACGCAGCCGACGGCGTGCAGGTCGAGAACTTCACGCGCCCGGCCAACGCCCCCGCCGGCGCGTACCGAACCGCCGATCAATGGGACAAGGACCTGGCCTTCGTCGAGCTCCTCGGCGCCCGGGCGAAGACGACGCTGGCGTACACGAAGGTGAAGACGACGGCGACCGCGGCCGAACTCTCGTCGCTGCGCGACTACGCATTGGGCTCGTTCCTCCTGTCGTTCGCGCCGGGCCGGTCGTACTTCGGTTTCGACGACGGCAACGCGATTCCGGCCGTGACGTCCGACGCGACGTGGGCTCGGGGGCTCGGTGCGCCGAACGCGGCGCGAGTTCGCTCCGGCACCGACGGTTGGACTCGCCCGTTCCAGAACGGCCAACTGACGGTGCGGGTCGCCAGCGCACCCGTGGTCGGCGGCGGGGCGCCCAGCCGGCAGACCGCCACATTCACCGGAACGGGATCGGCTCGGTCGACCTACCCGATCACCATTGGCGCCGGCCCGGTGACGGTGACCGCCACGTTTACCGGCGGTAGCTACAAGACGCTGATGGTGTTCGACGGTT
>JACDEA010000313.1 GCA_013816725.1 Actinomycetota bacterium | reverse complement strand
CGGGCGTCTCGGGCAGCGACGTCGTCGGCGCGGCGATCGCGGCGCTGCTCGGCGCGTAGGTGAGGGCCTTGAGGACGAGAGCCGAGCGACGCACCGCGTCGGCGTGCTCGCCGTCATAGCGACAACCGGCCAGCCAGCCCTTCCAGAACGCGATCGTCTGGTCGAGCTCGCGTTGGTAACTGGGTTTGGGCGGACGCGGCGCGTGCGACGGCGTCCACCCGACGCGGGCCCACGCGACGTCGCCCGACCGCAGCGACCAGCGTGCCGCCATGCGCTCGCCGTCGACCGGAAGGGGATGCGACGAGTCGATCCACAAGGCGTCGGCGCCGCCGACCGCCTCCCCTTGTCGCAGTCGGGGGACGAACGCGCCGTATTCGAAACGCGGCTCGACGACGACGTCGACGTCGACCGCGCCAGCGGTGCACGCGACGCGCCGCAGGATGGCGTGGGCACCGAGGGGCATGCAGTCGGTGACCTCCACGGTGCCGCCGTCGCAGTCGAACACCGTCTTCAGAACGTTGGTGTCCTCGATGTAGGCGCGGCGGACGTCTCTTACTCCGCGAGGCGCGACCGAGAACGACCCGCCCTTGTCGGCGTCGAGGACCTTGCAGAACACCGACGAGGAGTCGAAGCGGGGGAAGCAGGCCCAGTCGATCGAACCGTCGCGGCCAACGAGTGCCGCCGAGTGGCAGTCACCGAGCAACGCGTAGTCGCCTATGCGGTTCACCGCTCGAAAGGCTAGGCCCGCTCCAGAACGACGCCGTCCGCCCTGGGCCGAAACGCATGTGTCGGGCTCAGTTACCGGAAAACGCGACCTGACACCGACAGATGGCTTTTGGCGAACGTGGGCCGGGGAGGATTTGAACCTCCGAAGGCTGTGCCGGCAGATTTACAGTCTGCTCCCTTTGGCCACTCGGGCACCGACCCCTAGGAAGGGTCGAGGATAGCGTTTCGCCATGCCCAGCTTCGATGTCGTATCCGAGGTCGACCTCCAAGAAGTCCGCAACGCGGTCGACCAAGCCAGCCGCGAAGTCGCGACCCGCTTCGACTTCAAGAACACCGACTCGTCCATCGAGTTGAGCGGCAACGAAATCCGCATGCATTCCGCTACGGAGGACCGCCTGACGGCGCTCGCGCAGGTGCTCGAGGAGAAGGTGATCCGCAGGAACATCTCCCTGAAGGCGCTCGACAAGGGCAAAGTCGAGGAAGCGGCCAAGGGCACCGCCCGCCAGACGATCACCGTCAAGGCCGGCATCGACAGCGATCATGCCAAGGCCATCAACAAGAAGATCAAGGACTTGGGGCTCAAGGGGATCCAGTCACAGACGCAGGGCGACCAGGTCCGGGTCACCGGCAAGAAGCGCGACGACCTGCAAGGCGTGATCCAGAAGCTCAAGGAGGCCGACTTCGACGTGCCCCTTCAGTTCATCAACTTCCGCGACTGATCGCGAGGCCGAGCGCTGCGGCGGCGACGCCGGCGATGACGCTCGCCGCGACGTACACGGCCGCAGCGAGTCGGCGCCGGCGTGCGCCGAGGGCCACCGCGTCGGCGGCGAACGTCGAGAACGTCGTGAACGCGCCTAGGCCGCCTGCACCCACCGCGGTGAGGACTGCGGGCGATGCCCCGTGCAGGAGGCCCAGCGCGAACGACCCGGCCACGTTTACGAGCGCGGTGCCGAATGGCAAGCCACCGTTGAGCCGCCGCCCAACGAGAAGTCGGGCCAGCGTGCCCGCCGCGGCCAGGACGACGAACGCCGCCGCGGTCACGCCGGAACCCGGAGGCGCCGGGCCGCCGCCGCGCCAGCCAGTGCCGCTATGACCGCACCGCCAACCGACAACGCGACATACACCGCGGCGATTGCCAAACGGCCGTCACGGAGCATCGCGGCCACCTCGACCGCGAACGTCGAGAACGTCGTGAATCCGCCGCAGAACCCAACCGCGACGGCGTCACGCAACTGTGGGCGACGCCAGCCGTCGACGAGCACGGCGCCCACCACCGCGCTGCCCGCCACGTTGATGACCAGCACCGTCCAAGGGACCCCGCCACCAGCCGGGAACACATCGAGAACGAACCACCGCAGCGCAGCGCCCACGACCCCGCCCACCGCTACCGCCACCACCGCGCTCCCCGTAAGAGGCGGGCGCGTTCGGTGAGTCGTTATCCGCCCTCGGGCGACGCGTTCAGGCCGAGAACGTCCCACAGCGCGTGCGGCGTGAAGTGGGCGAGTGCACGCCGCGCTGCTGTGTCGGCCGCTTCCCATTCGCCGGCCTTGACCGCCTGCTCACGCGTGAGTGATGTCCACCCGGCTTCGCGAACTGCGGCGGCTACCTCGGCCTCGGCGAGATGCACGGCGCCGGCTGACGGGCTGGCCGCCGTGGCCCAGAGGAGTTGCGAGCGGGGCGGCGACGCCGGCGCGCCGAACATGCCGCCGCCGCCCTCGGCCACCTCGCGCGTCATGGCCGTCGCTACGACGGCGCGTGGCCGGCTCGACGCAAAGCTGGCGATAAGGGTCGGCACATTCGAGATCGCGTTGTTCAGCCACTCGTCGAGGTAGGGCTTCGGGTTGACCGGGCCACTTCCTCGGGGCGAGATCTGGAAGTGCAGGTGCGTCGCGCCGCCATCGGCGTTGCCGCTGTTGCCAACGAAGCCGACCACGTCGCCGGTCTTGACCCGCTGGCCCGTCTTCTGACCGTCGACCCATGCGCTCAAGTGCGTGCCGTAGAACTCCGTGCCGTCGGGCATCGTGACGTACACCGAAATGCCGCCCGTCGACTCCGAGGTCTGACGCAACACGCCGTCGGCGGGCGACCGAACGGGGGTACCCATCGGGGCGAAGATGTCTGTGCCCTGGTGTAGGTGGAACACGGGCGTGAAACGGGGGTTCCACCAATCGTCGACGAAGGTGGCATAACCGGCGACCGGGAAGCGACCGAAACCGATTACCGCGATCTGCTCCTCGTTGAGGCCGAAGTCCCGCAGGGGAGCGAGCGCGTCCAGCAGCGCCCCGGTGTTGTTGGGCTTGCTCCGCTTCACCGAGTTGATCTTGTCGATGAACTCCGGCGGCACGATTCGGGGCGCATTGGGATCCCGCGTCGTGGTCGTGGTCGGGCTCGGCGCCGCCGTGGTGGTGGCGCGGGGCGGTGCGGTAGTCGTCGTGGAGGGCGGCAATGCGGCGGGCGTCGTCGTCGCCGTGGGCGCGGTCGTCGATGTCGTCGGCGGGATCGTGGTCGTGGGATCCGCCTGTTGCGCGACCGCCGCGAGGGAACCCCCCACGGCTGTGGCGAGCACCAGCGAAGCGAACGCGACCACCGGGAGACGAGCGCGTTGCACTGAGCCCCGCAGGTTAGTGCCGCAATCCCCTCGTCACGCCAATCGCCCGGTCAACTTCCGCGCGGATGATTCCGTCTGGACAACGGAAAAATCCGCGCGGAACGGCCGAACCCATTACGCAGCGCTAGTCGTAGTAGCCCGAGTGGATGTACACACAGGGGACGCCCTCGGCCCGGAACATCTCCAGGTTGCGGCGGTCATCCTCGAAGGCCAGCGCCAGCTCGAAGCCGAAGCGACGCAAGTCGTCGACGGTCCACTGCTTGAACTCCCGGGCCGCCATGTAGTCGCCGTAGTCGCGCATGATCAGCAGGTCCCACCGCAGCTTGTAACGCTCGAGCCACGCCAAGGTCTGTCGCTGCACGCGCACCGGT
>JACDEA010000312.1:1633-3706 GCA_013816725.1 Actinomycetota bacterium | reverse complement strand
CGCAACCGCAGCGGGGACGGCTCGGCCTCGACCAACTCGAGGCAGCACAACGTGGCCGCCTCCGGTTCGGGGAAGGTAAGCAGCAAGCCGTCGCCCAGCCGCTTGACGATGCGCCCGCCGCGGCTGCGAACGAGCGGCCCCATCGTGCGGTGGTGCTGCACGAGCAACTCGCTGGCCGCCTCGTCACCGCGCTGCTCGGTGAAGCGAGTGAAGCCCTCGAGGTCGGTGAACACGACGCTCACCGATGATGCGATCCCGCCTTCCACGCTGGCGTCCTCGGCCGAGGCGGCCAAGGCCTGGATGGTCGACAGCCCCAGGCGCGACAGCAGCGAGGGGCGGCGCTCGACGGACCGCTCCAAGAGACGCTCGACGACATCGAGGGTGGGTGTCTTGGTGAGGAAGGGCCCATGGCCCTGATCGCGGAAGTCACGGCTCACGATCCCGACTTCGACCAGGCCCGACATCAACGCCGGGTCGCGCTGGTCGAGCAGGTCGATTACCCGCTGAGCCACCGAGCGCTTCAAATTGCGCACCGCAGCGCGCCCGGTGTCGCGCACGCCCTGCTGCTCATCGGCCATCGGGGCAAAACTAACGTGGCCGGTCGTGCTCCCCGACAGCGTTCGTGACATCGGCAAACGGGTCGAGGCGCGCATCGACGAACTGCTCGTGGCCGAAACGGCCCGGTGGGCGGCGGTCGACCCCAACCTGGCCGACCCGCTGGACGCGCTGCACCGGCTCGCGCTGGCCGGGGGCAAGCGCCTGCGGCCGGCGTTCTGCCTGGCGGCATACGTCAGCGCCGGTGGCAACGAGGACGACGACGCCATCGTCGACGCCGGCGCGGCGCTGGAGCTTCTCCACCTGTTCGCGCTGATCCACGACGACGTGATGGACGCGTCGGATCGGCGGCGCAACGTCCCGACCGTGCACGTCGACTTCACCGCCCGTCACGGCGCAGCGCGGTGGCGCGGCGAAGACCGCCGCTTCGGCGAAGGCGTGGCCATCCTCGTGGGCGACCTGGCGTTCGTCTACGCCGACCTGCTGCTGGCCGACGCTCCCCGCGCCGCGCTCGACTTGTTCACCGACCTGCGGCTGGAGGTCAACGTCGGCCAATACCTCGACCTGCTGGGCGCCGTTTCGGCCGACAGCGACGTGGCCACGGCCCGCCGCATCGCGCTGTACAAGTCGGGCAAGTACACCGTCGAGCGCCCGTTGCACCTGGGTGCCGCGCTGGCCGACCGCCTCGACCTGGTCGAGCCTCTGTCGGGCTACGGCGTCCCACTGGGCGAGGCGTTCCAGTTGCGCGACGACGTCCTCGGCGCATTCGGCGACACCGCGCTCACGGGCAAGCCCGTCGGCGAGGACATCCGCGAGGGCAAGCCCACCCGCCTCCGGGCCTGGGCCACCGAGCGCACAACCGGCGCCGACGCGCGGCTGCTGGCCGCCCGCTACGGCGCCGCCGACATCACCGCCGAGGACGTAGCCACGATCCAGCACCTCCTGGTCGACTCCGGGGCGCTGGCCGCGGCCGAGACCGAGATCGCCCGCCTCGTAGCCGAAGCCCGTGAGGCGCTGGACAAGGTCGACCTGGCGGGCGAGGGCCGGCCCCGGCTCCAGGCGCTGGCCGACTTCGTCGCCCACCGCGCCCACTAGTAGTTTGGCAACCGGCATGGTTCTCGAACGGATCCACTCCCCCGCTGATCTGCGCGAGCTCTCCTATGAGGAGCTGGCCACCCTGGCGGAGGAGATTCGCACGTTGATCGTCGAAGCCGTGGCGGTCAACGCCGGTCATCTCGGGTCGAACCTCGGCGCCGTCGAGATGACGCTGGCGATCCACCGCGTCTTCGACTCTCCCCGCGACGTCATCCTGTGGGACACCGGCCACCAGGCCTACGTGCACAAGATGGTCACCGGCCGGGCCGAGGGGTTCGCCACCCTGCGGCAGGAAGGCGGTCTGTCCGGGTACCCGAGCCGCAAGGAATCCGAGCACGACTGGGTCGAGAACAGCCACGCGTCGACGATCCTGTCCTACGCGCACGGCATCGCCACCGGCATCGCCCAGGCCCGCACCGACCG
>JACDEA010000312.1:0-1623 GCA_013816725.1 Actinomycetota bacterium | reverse complement strand
CGTCGTCGCCATCATCGGCGACGGGTCCATGACCGGCGGTATGGCCTTCGAAGCTCTCAACAACCTGGGCCACAGCGGCGCCCGCTGCGTGATCGTGCTCAACGACAACGGCCGCTCGTACGCGCCGACCGTGTCGCGGCTGTCCGAAAGCGTGAGCCGGCTCCGTCTCAACCCGTCGTACGTGAACATGCGCGACCGCGTCGAGCAGCGCCTGCGCGAGATCCCCGGGCTGGGCGAGCTGGCCTACTCCAGCCTCCAGGGTGTCAAGGCGCTGTTCCGTGAGGTCCTCGAGCCGGTGGCGTTCTTCGAGTCGCTGGGTGTGCGCTACACCGGGCCGATCGACGGTCACGACATCGCCGGCATGGAGGACGCGCTGCGCAACGCCGCGGCGTACGAGGGTCCCATCGTCGTCCACGTCCTCACACACAAGGGCCGCGGCTACACGCCGGCCGAGGACGACGACGAGAAGAACCTGCACGACGCGCCGGTGTTCGACCCGAGCAGCGGCCCGCCGCGGTGGGCGCCCACCGGCTACACCCAGGCGTTCAGCGAGGCGATCATCGACGCGGCCGAACGCGACCCGCGCGTCCACGCCATCACCGCGGCGATGCCCGGGCCCACCGGCCTGCTGCCGTTCCAGGCCCGCTTTCCGGATCGCTTCCACGACGTCGGCATCGCCGAGCAGCACGCCGCCACCGCGGCGGCGGGGATGGCCATGGCCGGGCTGCGACCGGTGGTGGCGGTGTACTCCACGTTCTTCACGCGTTGCTTCGACCAGGCCAACCTCGACGTCGGCCTGCACGACCTTCCTGTCGTCTTCGCACTCGACCGGGCCGGCATCACCGGGCCCGACGGGCCGTCGCACCACGGCGTGCTCGACATGGCGCTGTGCCTGCGCATCCCGACGATGACGGTATTCGCGCCGTCGTCGGCCCAGGATCTCGAAGCGATGCTCCAGACCGCGATGGACCTCGAGGGCCCATCAGCCATCCGGTTCCCGCGTGGCGCGGCGCGCCAGGTGGACGCCGCGTCCATCGGCACCGGCCTCACCGCCAAGCAACTCCGCGCCGGCACCGGCGTGTGCCTGCTCGCCGTGGGTCGCATGGTCGAAGCGGCGCTCGACGCCGCTGATCTCCTGGCCGCCGACGGCATCGACGCCACGGTGTGGGACGTACGGGTCGTCAAACCGCTACACGACGACATGCTGGTCGACGCCGCCGCCCACAAGCTGGTGGTCACCATCGAGGACGGCGTGCGGATCGGCGGCGCCGGTTCGGCCATCATCGACGCCCTGGCCGCCCGCAACGCCGGGGCCCACGCGCCGCCCACGCTCGTCCTCGGGGTGCCGCTCGAGTACATCCCGGCGGCGGCCGACGCGCAGGCCATCCTGAGCCGGCTGGGCCTCGACGGCCCGGGTATCACCGCCGCGGTGAAGCGCGCTCTCGCTCCCGTCACTTGACGGTCGCGTGAGCCACCCCGACCTCGACCTGGCCCTCGAAATGGCCGACATCGCCGACGGCATCAGCCTCGAACGGTTTCGCGCCGCCGACCTCGTCGTCGACACCAAGCCCGACACCACGTACGTAACCGATGCGGACACCGCGGTCGAGGCCGCGCTGCGCG
>JACDEA010000311.1 GCA_013816725.1 Actinomycetota bacterium | reverse complement strand
GGACAGTGCGTCAAGGCAGGCGTCGTCTACGTCGGCCAGCGACTCGACGACGACGTCGGCCAACGCCCAGCGCGGGTCACTACGGGCCTCGGGCATGGGCACCGCGATGCAGCCCATGCGCGCCGCCTTGGCCGCAACCATGCCGTTCACCGAGTCCTCGAGCGCCACACAGGCGGTCGGCGCCACTCCGAGCTTGGCCGCCGCGGTGAGGTAGATCGCCGGATGGGGCTTGCCGTAGTCCTCGTCCTGCGCCGAGTGGATGACCTCGAAGGCGTCGAGGAACCCGCACCGGGTGACGACGGCGTCGATGATGGCGTACGGCGACGACGATGCCAGGGCAACGCTCCAACCCCGGGCGCGTACCCGGGCGATGAGGTCGATCGCGCCAGGCATCGGCTCGGTGCGGGTCGAGATGGCGTCGACCATGCGATCGACTATGCGCACCGACAGCACAGCCGGCGTCACGCCGGCCCACGGTGATCGGGCGAACCAATAGCCCACCGCCTCGTCCACCCGCATGCCCATCGTCTGCATGCACTCCTGGGCGGTGACGTGCAGGCCGACCTCGGCGTAGGCCGCGCACTCGACCTCGTGCCACAACGGCTCGGTGTCGGCGAGCAGCCCGTCCATGTCGAAGATCGCCGCCTCCATCACGGCGGTCGACGCTACCGTCGCAGGCCATGGTCACCGAGCGCAGGCGGTCCTGGTGGGGCTGGGGATGGGAGGACGAGGCGCTGAACGCGGACCAGGCCGCGAACCTCGCCGCCGCGCTGGCCACCAGGCCCGGATTCCAAGGCCGCACGGTCGGCGCCGCGCCGGCACTGTCGGACGTCGCGCTTCCCGCGGCGCGGGTGGCGCCGCCCGATTCGTTGGCCGCTTTCTGCTCGTCGGACCCGTACGACCGGGCCGCTCACACCTATGGGAAGTCGTACCGCGACACGGTGAGGGCGTTCAGCGGCGATCTCAACGCCGCGCCGTCGTTCGTGGCCTTTCCCCGTGACGAACAGGACGTGATCGACGTGCTCGACTGGTGCGGGGCCGAAGGCGTCCCCGCGGTGCCGTTCGGCGGCGGCTCGTCGGTCGTCGGCGGGGTCGAGCTACCGGGCGCAGTGTCGGTCGATCTGTCGCGACTCGACCGGGTAGTCGAGGTCGACACGATGTCACGCGCGGCGCGGGTCCAAGCCGGCGTGTTCGGTCCTGCCCTCGAAGACCAGCTGCGGCCGCACGGGTACACCCTGCGCCACTTTCCCCAGAGCTTCGAGTTCTCCACCCTGGGCGGCTGGCTGGCCACCCGCTCGGGCGGGCACTACGCGACGAACTACACGCACATCGACGACTTCGTCGAGTCGATGCGGGTGATCACGCCGCGCGGTGTGGTGGAGTCGCGCCGCCTGCCCGGCTCAGGCGCCGGACCGTCGCCCGACCGGCTGTTCCTCGGCTCGGAGGGAATTCTCGGTGTCATCACCGAAGCGTGGATGCGGGTGCAGGACCGCCCGGTGCACCGCGCATCGGCCGGCGTGCGCTTCGCGTCCTTCAGCGACGCGGTCTCGGCCACACGGGGGATCAGCCAGGCTGCGCTGTTCCCGGCCAACTGTCGCCTGCTCGACCCAGGCGAAGCAATGACGTCGGCCGGCGTCACCGACGGGAGCGCGCTGCTCGTGCTGGGTTTCGAGTCGGCCGACCATCCCGTCGACGCGTGGATCGCCCGTGCCGTCGAGCTGTGCGCCGACCACGGGGGCACGTTGCCCGAGGGCGTGCGGTCCGCTTCTGGCCAAGGCGCGGCGGGCGCGTGGCGGTCGTCGTTCTTGCGGGCGCCGTACGGGCGCGACGCGATGGTCGCCATGAGCGTGATCGCCGACACGTTCGAAACAGCGTGCACCTGGTCGAACTTCGAGGCGCTGCACGCCGGTGTCGTCGAAGCGGTGGAGAAGGTGCTGGCCGACGTGTGCGGCGGCGGCTGGGTCACGTGCCGCTTCACGCACGTGTATCCCGACGGGCCGGCGCCGTACTTCACGTTCCTGGCGCCGGGCCGGCGCGGCTCGGAGCTGGCGCAGTGGGAGGACATCAAGTCGGCGGCCTCGGAGGTGCTGCTGGACATGGGCGGCACGATCACCCACCACCACGCCGTCGGCCGCGACCACCGCCCCTGGTACGACCGTCAGCGCCCCGACGGCTTTGCCGCCGCCCTACGGGCCGCCAAAGCGGCCCTCGACCCGGCCGCCATCCTCAATCCCGGCGTCCTCATCGATCCCTAGCGCCCCCCACCCACCCGCGGCCTCAAGTCGGGATGGCGATTCAGGCCGCGTAGTTGGTTCGGGCCGCGGAAACGAGGCCCAGGCCGGCGAGGCCGGGCAGTCGATCGATGCGGCGGTCGATGCGTTCGGCGATCGACCGGCCGTCTTCGCCCTCGAGCAGGTGGTTGATGAGGAACCTGCTCTCGACGTCCGGCATGACGCCGGTGCCGACCGGCGCCCAGAAGTGTTTCAGCGCGAACCGGGTCACCTTGCGCGCCTTGGCGCTCTCGGCCAGGCGCTTGGTCGCCTCAGAGCCGTAGAAGTCGATGTGCCGGCCTTCCTGCTTCATGATCCGCGACAGCAGGTCGGTAAGCACGGGGTGGTTGGCCCTAGCCGACACCCGGGCGTAGCCGGCCTGTGTCGACCACTCGTTGATCGCTCCCCACGTCATGTGCACCGCCACGAAAGCCCGGCCGACGGTGGCCGACGACAGCGTGGTGAGCGCGGGGCGCACGCGATCCCGCCACCCCAGGCGCTGGCGAACCCGGGCGATGCGAACGTCGCCCGAGGCCTCGCCGTGGGCGTCCAGGACGCGTCCGAGCGCCTCGCCGTGCCAGAACTCCTCGAAGTTCCAGAAGGTGAGGAACGAGGTGATCTCGGGATCGTGGTGGGCGGGCGTGAGCAGGAGGTCACGCAGGTAGCACACGGTGTGGAACTCCACGTCGTGCATGTAGCGCAGGCATCGCAGCGTGTCGGCGTCCAACGGATCGTGGCGAAACGCGTCGAAGTCGATGTCGTCCACTCGCAGGCGCTCCGTGCGTTCCTTGTAATCCTCGATCGCGAATACCATCGGCCACTCTCCGATGTCGCCAGCTCGGTTGGATGTTTACACCGCTCCGAACATTTCGCGACAGGTTTCGAGGCCTTCGATCGAAATGTCGTCGCGCCGGTCACGCTCCCAGCGCTCCCGAGTCAGGCGCAGCCGGATCTCGCGGGCCGCCTCGCCCCGCCGCACCGCCACGGCCTCGCCGTTTGCCTCGTAGCCCAGCGCCTTCGAGACGCCGAGAGAGGGCGCGTTGTCGTGAAACGCGCCGCTTAGGGCGACGTCGGCGCCAAGTCCGGCGAACACGAGGTGAAGGACAGCCGCCCGCATCTCCTTGCCGATGCCCTTGCCCTGGTGCGAGCGACCGAGCCAGGACCCGGTTCCTGCGGCGCGGGTCGTGGCGAACTGCTCGGCGGCGACGCCCTGCGAGCCGACGACTTGACCGTCGACGACCACGGCCATGGGGAGGTGCCAGTTGTCGACCGTCCAACTGGCCCGCTGGAGCCAGAAGTGCTGCAGCGTGTTGCGCTCCTGCTGGGGCGACGGCACGTCGGTCCAGGCGATCTGGAACGGCATGAAGTCCGGGTCGTGAACCCCCTTCGCCGCCAGTTCGGCCAGCGCGGCGACGTCGTCGTCGTCGGGATACCGC
>JACDEA010000310.1 GCA_013816725.1 Actinomycetota bacterium | reverse complement strand
CGGCCCCGTGGCGGCATCAGCGATCGACGAGGCCATCGAAGCGGGCGGCATGGTGGCCGCAGTGATCACCAAGGGCGAGCAACTCACCGGCGTGGCCCATCTGGGTCGGGCGCCCACCGCCAAGCAGCAGTCAGCGCTGGAGTGGCTCTATCCAACCTGCGCGGCGGCAGGCTGCAACGCGGTGGCGCGACTCCAGCGCGACCACCGCATCGACTGGGCCGACACCCACATCACGATGCTCGAGTGGCTCGACCGATTGTGCAGCCACCATCACGACCTGAAGACCCGCAAGAACTGGATGCTGGAGCACGGACGGGGCAAACGGGCCTTCGTGGGCCCCGATGATCCACGCCACCCGAGGAAGGCACACGCGCCGCCCGTGGCCGCGCTTTAACGGCGCGCGTTCGGACGCAACCTAGGGGAGCGGCCACCTCTGAACGTGGCCCTCGCGCGCGCGCCCGTTTGACAGCGCTGTCCCACCAAGAGACGCGCTGGTCACAGAGTTGTTTGGCGATTCGTTGAATTGCTCAGCACTCTCCTAACGCGCCTTGTCGAGGCTCAGCGTTTCGTCGCTGCCCACCTCGACGGCGACGGCCAGCGTTTCGGCGGCGATCCGTTCGAAGTAGGGCGAGAGGTCGGCGTCGGCCGCCGGCAACGTGAGCCCGATTCGGTCCGTGATCTCGAGGCCCGCCTCTTTGCGCTTGGTGTTGACGTCGTGCACAAGGTCGTTGACCCGGCCTTCGCGGCGCAAGTCGTCGTCCACTGTCGTTTCCAGCGCGACGCTCACGTCCAGCGTCGAGGCCACGGCCCATCCCTCCTTCTCGGTGCGCTGAACCAACACGTCGCCGGCGGCGAGGTCGTGGCCGGCCACCCGAAAGCCCCCGTCGTCCAGCGGCGTGAACTCGCCGTGATCGAGCGCGTTCCGAACCGTCACGAGGTCAGCACCCAGCCGCGGGCCCAGCACCTTGAGGTTGGGTCTGATCCGTAGCTCGGTGGCTTCGATGGGTCCGAACTCCACCCGCTTCACGCGCAGTTCCTCGGCGATCTCCCCGGCGTGGGCCTGCGCCGCTTCGGCGCCTTCGACGACGAGGCGCGGCAGCGGCTGGCGGTTGCGGATCTTGGCGTCGGTGCGGGCCCGCCGGCCCAGCTCGACGACCTCGCGCATCGCGGCCATCTCGGCCAGCAGCGCGTCGTCGATGTCACCGGCCGTTGGCCATCCCGCGAGGAAGATCGACGGCGGCGCATCCGGCAGAGCGTCGCGGACGAGCACCTGCCAGAGGTGCTCGGTGAGAAACGGCATAACCGGAGCGACGACGCGCAGAGCGTTCACGAGCGACGACCACAACGCCCGCAACGCCGTGTGCTCGCCGTCCCAGAAGCGGCGGCGCGATCGGCGCACGTACCAGTTCGACAGGTCGTCGACGTAGGCCTCGAAGGCGCGCAGCACGTCGACGGTGAGATAGCGCTCGTAGGCGCCGGTGGTGTCGGCGACGAGCTGGCCCGTGCGGGCCAGGACCCATCGGTCGAGGGGGCCGAACTCGCCCTGTGGTGCGTCGAGGTCGTCGTAGGAAGGGGCGAACCCGGCGATGTTCGCGTACTGGATGAGGAACGACGCGGTGTTCCAGAGCGTGAGCAGCTTGCGTTGGATCTCTTGGCCGGGCCCGAAGCCGAACAGGAGGTTCTGGCTCGGGGGCTGCATGCAGTACTGCCACCGCATCACGTCGGCGCCCATGCGCTCGAACGCGTCTTCGGCGGTGATCATGTTGCCCCACGAGCCGTGCATCTCGCGACCCGACTCGTCGAGCATCTTCTCGTACCCGAGAACCGTGCGATACGGCGCCCGCCCCGTCAGCGCGACCGACATGAAGAGCTGCGAGTAGAACCACAGTCGGATCTGCTCGCGCATCTCCGACACCCACTCGGCCGGGAACCAGTTTTCCCAATACGCGTGATCCGGAAGGTCGGCCCTTGTAAGTCCCCTCGCCGCGCCGGTCGCGTACCCCTCATCGATGTACGCGGGGCTCTCCCACCCGAGCGTCGAGAACGGCACGATGCCGGCGTCGAGCCACACGTCGCCCACCTCGGTGATGCGGCGCACCACTTCGCCGCACTGCGGGCAGCGGATGTCGACGCGGTCGATCCATGGTCGACGGAGCTCCTCCAAGCCGTCGAGCGGCCCGGTCGCCAGCTCGGCCAGTTCATCCCGCGAGCCGACCACCGTGACATGGCCGCAGCCGCAGGGATAGAACGGCAGTGGCAGGCCGTAGTAGCGGCGCCGGGAGATGTTCCAGTCGGCCATGTTCACGAGCCAGTCGTCCATCCGCTTGCCCATGTAGTCCGGCGTCCACTGAACCGTTGCGTTGGCGTCTCGCATCGGTTGGCGGATCTCGTCGACGGCGATGAACCAATCGTCGGAGATGCGAAAGATGAGTGCGGTGTGGCATCGCCAACATTCGGGGTACCGGTGGGTGATCGCGCCGGCGTCGACGAGAAGCTCGCGCGTGCGAAGATCGTCGATGATGTCGGCCGCCGCCTCGTGCGCGCCGCGCCGGGCCAGCCAGCCGTAGGAATCGAAGAAGTTGCCGGCCTCGTCCACCGGCATGAGTACCGGCAACTCGTTCGCTCGGCCCAGCTCGAAGTCGTCGGTGCCGCAACCTGGGGCGATGTGCACGATGCCGGTCCCCTCGTCCATCGACACCTCGTCCCACGCGATGACGCGATGGTCGACCGCACCGCCGGGGCCGAGGGCGTCGAACGGGCCGCGGTAGCGCCACCCCACCAAGGCGCTGCCCTTCGTCGTCTCCTCGAAGGTGGCGTCGGGCGCGGCGCGGGCCACCGCGAGCCAGTCGCCATTGGCCAGGCGCCCGTAGTCGGCCCCTGGCTGCACCGCGGCGGCCACGTTGGCCGGCAACGTCCACGGCGTCGTTGTCCAGATGACGACCGCCTGGCCGGGCCGGTCGAGCAGCGGGAACCGGACGGTGACCGACGGGTCTTCCCGATCGACGTAGCTTCCGGCCAGTTCGTGCGCGGAGATGGACGTGCCGCACCGCGGGCACCACTCGGTCGCCCGGTGGCCCCGGTAGAGCCACCCACGCTCGTGAACGATCTTCAGGAACCGCCAGATGTACTCGATGTTCGTGTCGGAGAATGTGAAGTAGTCGTTGCCCCAGTCCATCCACTGACCGAGCCGGATGGAGCCCTTCGTCAACTCGGCCGAGGACCACTCGACGACGCCGCGGCACTTACGGGCGAACTCCTCGAGGCCGTACTCCTCGATCTCGCGTTTTGAGTTGAGACCGAGCTCGCGCTCCACCCCGACCTCGATCCACAGCCCCTGGCAGTCGAAGCCGTTCTGGTAGCGCTGGTGGTGGCCGCGGAGCGCCTTGTAGCGCTGGAACGCGTCCTTGAGGGTGCGGCCCCACGCGGTGTGTACCCCGAGCGTCTTGTTCGCGGTGACCGGGCCGTCGATGAAGCTGAAACGCGGACCGTCGGCGTTGAGGGCCCGGAGCTGGGCGAAGGTCTGCTCCCGCTCCCACAACTCGAGGATCGCCAACTCGAGCGCCGCGTGGTTCGGCTTCGGGCTCAACGCCGCGAACTGTGCCCCCGTCTCCGCCTCCGGCTCGCTCTGTGTCTCCCGCTCGCCTTCCGTCTCCGCCTCCGGCTCGCTCTGTGTCTCCCGCTCGCCTTCCGTCTCCGCCTCCGGCTCGCTCTGTGTC
>JACDEA010000309.1 GCA_013816725.1 Actinomycetota bacterium | reverse complement strand
ATCGCGACCCATGAGGCCGGCCACGCGACCGTCGCTCATCTCGTCGGCGTCGGCCGCAAGCTCGAG
This sequence comes from Actinomycetota bacterium, assembly GCA_013816725.1. GTDB lineage: Bacteria > Actinomycetota > Acidimicrobiia > Acidimicrobiales > JACDEA01 > JACDEA01. The sequence goes on along the minus strand of JACDEA010000309.1, from coordinate 3,653 downwards.
GTGCTGTCGGTGATCAAGCGCAAGGCAGCGCTCGGGCTGCTGGCTCATTCCGACATCGAAGAGCGCTACATGAAAACCAAGACCGAGTTGGAAGCGCTCGTGCGCATCTCGTTCGGAGGGATGGCGGCCGAGGAGCTGTTCTTCGGCGACACCAGCAGCGGCGTCGGCGGCGACCTCGAGACGGCGACAGCGATCGTGTCGCAGATGGTGGGACAGATGGGCATGGGTGGGTCGCTGCGCAGCTACGACGCCATGGCCGACAAGGAAGGCCGCGCCGTCATCGAGTCGAAGCTGGCCGAAGCCAAAGCCGACGCGACCGAGATGCTGGACGCACACCGCCACGTAGTCGAGGCGCTGCGCGACGCCCTGCTTGATCGCAAGGAACTCATCGCCGACGAGATCACCGACGTGATCGAGAAGGCCGAGGCGGCGGCCGGCAACATCGACCTCCGCGTGCGTGCCGGAGGCGCGCCAGAAGGGTTGCGCGCGCCAGAAGTATCTAACGGCCCAGCACGTCGAGGATGAACGCCTGCACCATGGCCTCCTCGCGCCACGAGTCGTAACGGCCCGATGGGCCCTGGTGCCCGGCGCCCATCTCGGTTTTGAGCAGTAAGGGTGCGTCGTTGGTGCGGGTCGCCCGCAGCTTGGCCACCCACTTGGCCGGCTCCCAGTAAGACACTCGGGGGTCGTTGAGTCCGGCGGTCACCAACATCGCCGGGTAGTCCTTGGCGTCCACGTTGTCGTAGGGCGAATACGACTTCATGTACGCGTAGACCTCGGGATCCTCCTTCGGGTTGCCCCACTCGTCCCACTCCACAACTGTCAGCGGCAGCGTCTCGTCGAGGATCGTTGTGAGGCAGTCGACGAAGGGCACCTGGGCGATCACCGCCTTGAACAGGTCGGGACGCAGGTTGGCCACCGCTCCCATCAAGAGGCCGCCGGCGCTGCCACCCCGGATGACGAGGCGGTCGGCCGCCGTGTAGCCCTCGGCGATGAGGTGCTCGGCGCAGGCGATGAAGTCGGTGAACGTGTTCCGCTTGTGCAGCAACTTGCCGTCGTCATACCAACGACGGCCGCGCTCGCCGCCGCCCCGGATGTGGGCGATGGCGAACACGAACCCGCGGTCGACCAGGTTGAGGCGCAACGAGGAGAACGCGGGATCGATGCTGGCCTCGTAGGAGCCGTAGCCGTACAAGACGCACGGCGCGCCGCCGTCGAGGGCCACGTCCTGGCGGCGCACTAGCGATACGGGGACCTGCTCGCCGTCGGCCGCGGTGGCCCACACCCGCTCGCTCACCAGCTGCGCGGGGTCGTAGCCGCCGAGTACCGGCTGCTGCTTCACCAGCGTGCGTGTGCGCGCCGCGACGTCGTAGTCGTAGACGCTGAGCGGCGTGACCAGGGAGGTGTAGCTGTAGCGCAGCACGCCCGTGTCGAACTCGGGATTGGCGCCGGCGCCGGCGGTGTACACCGGTTCGGGCTCCTCGATCGTGTGGGTGTCGCCGTCGGCGAGACCCATGATGCGGATCCGCCTGAGCGCGTCGGCCCGCTCGTACAGCACCAGGTAGTCGCGGAACGCGTCGACGCCACCCAGCTTCACGTCGTCGCGATGCGGCACGACCTCGACCCAGTTGTCGATGCCAGGGGAAGTGTCGGGCGCACTCATCAGTCGGGAGTTCACCGCGTGGTGGTTCGTCGTGATGAAGAAGCGGTCGAGGTGGTGCTCAACGGAGTATTCGACGCCCTCGATGCGGGGCTGCACGACGGACGCGCCCGCCGTGGGGTCGTCGGCCGGCAGGAACCAGCACTCGTCGGTGATCTTGCTGCCGGCGTGGATCGTGATGATCCGCTCGTCGCGCTCGAGACCGACGCCGACGAAGAAGTGTTCGTCGTCGTCCTGGAACACGAGCACGTCGTCGCCGTCGCCCGCGGTACCCAGCGTGTGGCGCCACACCTGGTACGGGCGCATGGTGTCGTCGGGCCGGGTGTAGAAGAAGGTGCGGTTGTCAGTGGACCAGGCCGAGCCTTCGTGCACGCCCTCGATGACGTCGGCGAGGTCATCACCGGTGGACAGGTCCCGAAACTTCAGCGTGTACTTCTCGCCGCCGGTGGTGTCGGCCGCGTAGGCGAGTAGCGAGTGGTCGGGGCTGACGTCGAAGACGCCCAGGACGAAGAAGTCGTGACCGGCGGCTTCGACGTTCTGATCGAGCAGCACCTGCTCGTCGCCGGCCTCGTCGGGCGCCGCGCCTTCGACCGCGGGCTTGCGGCAGCTGATGGCGTACTGCATCCCCTCGACGGTGCGCGAGTAGTACCACCAGTCGCCCTTGCGGACCGGCGCGGAAAGGTCGGTCTCCAGGATGCGGGCGACGATCTCGTCGTAGAGCTGCGTCTGGAGAGTTTCGGTGTGGGCCAGCGCCGCCTTCGTGTACTCGTTTTCCGCGTCGAGGTACGCCGTTACTTCGGGGTCGTCGCGATCGCGAAGCCAGAAGTACGGGTCGGTGCGCTCGTCGCCGTGCGCGGTCAGTGTCGTCGGTCGGGCGGCGGCGCGCGGCGCCGCCGCGATGGTCGATTCGGACATGTTCCAACCCTGCCATGCCCACTAGGGTTCGTCACATGCCTTCCCCGCCGGCTGGTCCGACGCGCCGCGACGGCTGGAAGCTGCTCCGCGAAGCGATCCGCCGCCACCGCGGCTGGACCATCGTCGGCGTCGTGGCCGGACTGGTGTGGACGGCGGCCAAGGTCACCATTCCGAGTCTGAGCCGGCGGGCCATCGACCAGGGCATTATCGGCCGAGAGCACGGCGCCCTTCTGAAGTGGGCGCTGGCGATCGTGTCGGTAGGCGTCGTGTCGGCGCTGTGTACAGGCCTGCGCCGGTATTCGGCCTTCGGCGTCGCCTACCGCACCGAAACTGAGTTGCGCCAGCGGCTGTTCGCCCACCTGCAACGGCTGCATTTCGCGTTCCACGACCACACCCAGACGGGTCAGCTGATGTCGCGGGCGGCCACCGACCTCCAGCAGATCCAGGGCTTCGTCGTCCTCATCCCCATCACCGTGTCCAACGCGCTCACGGTCAGCGCGGTCGCCGTGATCCTGTTCACAATCAACCCGGGCCTCGCGCTCCTCGCGCTGTGTTCGCTGCCTCTTGTCAACGTGTTCGCCCGCCGGTTCTCCGGCCGCATCCACCCGGTCTCGATGGAGCTGCAACAAGAGCTGGCGAACGTGGCGACCGTCGTCGAGGAGACAGTCACGGGTATCCGCGTGGTGAAGGGCTCGGGCGCCGAGGGCTTGCAGGCCGAACGGCTGCGCGGGCGCACTGATCGGGTGTTCGAGCGGGCGATGAAGGCGGCGCGCATCCGCGCCGCCTTCATGCCGACGCTGGACTTCCTGCCGGCCATGGGCCTCCTCGCCGTGCTCTGGTACGGCGGGCACCAGGTGCTCAACGGCCACCTCACCCTCGGCGAGCTGACCGCGTTCAACGCGTACATCGTCATGCTCATCTGGCCGCTGCGGATGACCGGCATGTTGATCGCGCAGGCGCAGCGAGGCGTGGCCGCCGCGCAGCGCATCCAGGAGATCCTCTCGACCGAGCCGGCCATCGTCGACAAGCCCGGCGCCCGCAAACTGCCGATGGGACGGGGCGAGCTGCGGTTCGAGAA
>JACDEA010000308.1 GCA_013816725.1 Actinomycetota bacterium | reverse complement strand
GTCGGTCGGGATGGTGACGATGCCGTCGTTGGCCGTGCCGCTCGACTCGTTGTAGGTGCGGTTGGCGCCGCGAGCGTCGGTCTCGGTGACGGTGCAGATCGCGCCGTTCGGGATGCTCTTGATGCTGCGGCTCTCGCCGGCGTTCAACGTGAAGTCGTTGTCGCCCGCGCCCAGCGCGACCGGGGCGTTGTTGTTGTTGCACGTCACCTGGATCCGGAATGGGCCCGTGCCGCTGCCGCTCACCGTCTTGGTAACGACCAGCTTGATCTGCGGCGCGAAGTCGTTCGTGAACGTCGCGACCTGCGTTTCGCCGTGCTTTACCGTGACTGTGCCGTCGTTGCCGGCCCCTGACGTATCAGCAAGGGCCGTCGACGTGGCGCCGCCGTTGGCCACCTCGGTGATCGCGCAGGTCGAGCCGTCGGGGATGTCCTTTTTCAACGGATGGACCCCACCGGAGTTGAGCGTGAAGTCGCTGTCGGCTGGGTCGAGAGCGATCGCCGCGCCGGCGGGGTCCTTGCATTCCATGTGGAACCGGAACGGCCCCTTGCCGGCCGAGTCACCCGTCGAGATCTTGCTGACGACAAGAGGCGGACCGGCGTTCGAGAACGACACCGCCTGGGTGGCGTTGCCGACGATCGTGACCGTGCCGTCGTTGTTCGGCGCGGTCGTGTCGGTTATGCGGGTGACCGCGGCGCCGCCCCGATCGGTCTCGGTGACCGTGCAAGAGCTGCCGCCGGGAATCCCGCTGATGACGCGGTTGGCGTTGGAGACCAGCGTGAAGTTGGCGTCGGCTGCGGCCAACGGCACCGCACCGCCAGCGGGCGTGAGGCAGCTCGTCGAGAACGTAAACGGACCGTCGAGGCCGCGCTGTGACGTCTTGAACACCTGCAAGTTGCCGAGGTTGGAGTTGGTAAACGTCACCGTCATCGCGCGCAAGCCAGCGGGGATGGTGACGGCCCCGTCGGTGGGGTTCGCGTCGTTGGCTACCACTGGGTTCCCAGGTGGTGGTGACTCGGTGATCGTCGTCGTCGTCGCGGTGCCTCGGCCCGGTTCCGTGACGGTGCAGCGACTGCCGGTGGGCACCGAGATGTCCTTGGACTGGCCGTTGGCCAGCTCGAAGGTGCGCTCCGAGGCACTGAGCGTGAACGGCGAACCACCAGCGGGCGGCGTGCACGCGACGTTGAACGTGAACGGTCCGGTCACGTCGGGACCGGCCACCTTACGAACCCGCAGAACGCCGCAGTCGTTGAAGCTGAATCCGCCAGCGGGGACCCGCAGCGCGCCCTCGAAGTGCTGCACGCGGAGGTCGACCAGCTGCGGGTCGACCGGGATCGGGAGCGCCGGCGGGATGCTGATGCGAACCCCGTCGACCGCGGCGGAGACCGTGGTGCCGTCGGCGCTCTGCGTCGGCGTGGACCCCGGGGCGCCCCCGATGGCCCGAGGCTGGTCCTCGGCGATGGCGACTTCGAGTACCCCCGGGATCGGGATGATGATCGGCGGCACCACGACGACGGGCGCGCCCCCGATGATGACGTTGGGGGTGGGCGGCGGCGAGTACACGATCGAGGCCCCGCCCGGCTTGCCGGTGACGGTCAGCGTGAGGCTGGCCCGGCCGACTTCGATGATCACGTCGTTGGTGGTGTCGGCGTCCGGAGGGAGGTTGATGCGTACCGGCACGGCCTCGGACTCGATGACCGCACGCAGGCCGAAGGTGCCATCGCCGTTGGAGATGGCGAACACGCGTGACCGCGTTTCGGTGACGGTCTCGGTAGGCGTGTCGGTCGACAGCAACGGCGCTTCCATGCTGCCGTCGGGCAGCGCCGCGCCCCCGTTGACGAGCTGTGCATCAGCGGCGAAGCCGCGCCCGAAACCGAACGGGTCGGCCAGCGGCGTGGTCGGGCAACGGTCGAGCAGGTTGCCGAACTTGGCCTGCGCTTGCCCCTCGAGGAGGCGGGCAAAGACGAGCGGGTCGACGGGGATCTCAGCGTTTTCGGTGATTAGCGGGCTGTCGGGCGGCGCCGTTGCCTCTGCGATCCCGGTAAGCGCGGCGGCGCGCGTCGCCGGTTGGACGGGCACGGCCTGGCCCAGGCCCAGCTCGAGACCGGAACCGCGACCCGACGCTGCCTTACCGGCGATCGGCACCTCGGGCTTGGTGGGCGTGACCGTTACATCGAACTCGTTGGTCTGGGGCGTGAGCCCGTTGGACCTTGTGGCCGCGCCCGAGAAAGCGAGGTCGACGTCGGCGAGCCGGGTCCCACCGCTCTGCAGGCCGGTGACGTGAAGCGCTGTGCCGGTCGCGTAACCATTGAACGACGCCGGTGTGACGCGGTCGGCGCGGGTAACAGCGGCGGCGCCGACGTACGTCATGCCCGCAGCCACCAGCAGCCACGCCATTAATGACGCTGCTCGCCTCACCCTCGTCCTCCTATAGAACGGTGCCCACGCAGAGCGCGCGAAGTCGTGCGTACGGTACATGCACACCCCCCCTTCTGGCACGTTATGGCTTGATTATGACCGGGACGCCGAGGGGCAGGTATTTGGCCAGGCGGGTGATCGCCTCGTTGCTGAGGCGGATGCAGCCGTGGCTCACGTCCGTGCCGAGGGTGGACGGGTCGTTGGTGCCGTGGATGCCGACGACGCCGTCGCCGCCGGCAAAGTCGGTGAGCACGTTGGAGTAGCCCGACAGGCCGTAGGCGTACGCCCCATAAGCGGTGTCGGGGTTCGGGGGCCTCAGCAGCTCCTTGGTATAGAAGACGCCGATCGGCGTTGGAGTGGGCCCTCTACCCACACCTATCTTCTCCTCCAAGAACACCCCGTCGCGGTGCTTGACGGTGATGCGGTGGGCCGTCAGGTCGACCTCGATGCGGTAGTAGTGCTTGCTGGTGGTCACGTCGTCCGCCCGGATCCACCCGACGCTCCCGTTCGGCCGGACCGGCAGGATGACGTAATACCAACCAGGCTTCTGGTCCTGCACCAGAAAGATGAGCGGCGCGCCGTCCTCGGTGGGGTTGGGCAGTTCGAACTTCCGGGCTCCGCCCAAAGCGGGATCCTCGTAGACGGGCACCTGGCTGCCGACGGCCTTGGCGACGACGTGCTCGAACGGGTCGGGCGCGGCCGAAGCGGACCGGGCGTCGCCCCCACCCAGGACGCTTGGTAGCGACCGTCGGAACGACGGTTGCATGACGAACGCCGCCAGCAGACCGGACACGATCCCTGTGGCCACGAAGGCGATGACCAACCGGCGGGGCATACCCGCGGAACGCTACCGGCCGCGCCAGGCGAGAAACTCGGCGCCACCCGGGCCTATTGCGAGCTCGGAGGACACGTCGACCCGCGCCGTGCCGGCGGCGGCCGCCCACGACTCGAAGGCCGCGAACAGGTGCGACGCGATCCGATCACGGCGGTGTGCTTCGTCCACCTCGAGTGCGGTCAGCCAGGCGGTGCTGCCCCGGCGCCACCCAGCGGCGCGTCCGCCGGCCTGCCCCGCCCGGTACGCAGTGAGCACCACGTCGTCGTCGTCGACAAGGGTCTCGATCTCGACGGGCAGCCCGCCCCGCCCGATCGTCGCCGGCGGCCCCAACGGATAGGCGCCGATCGGCATCCACCGCCGGTCCCGTTCCTCCAACAGGCGAACGGCCGTGACAGTGACGTCGCGGCGGTACGCGCCGAGCACGTGGGGCGCGGCGGCGATCACCTCGGGATCGATCCCGTCGGCCACCGTCACGTG
>JACDEA010000307.1 GCA_013816725.1 Actinomycetota bacterium | reverse complement strand
GTGCTGGCGACGATGGAGTCCGAGAACCTCCCGGCCCGGGCCGAACGGGCCGGGCGCCGCCTGGTCCACGCGCTCGGAACCCTCACCGGCGTCGCCGCCGTGCGCGGGCTCGGCCTGCTGATCGCCGCCGAGCTGGACGAGCCGGTCGCCAAACGGGTGGCCGCCGACGCGCTAGCCGAGGGGCTCGTTGTGAACGCGGTCACCGAGTCGGCGATCCGTCTCGCGCCGCCTCTGAACGTCAGCGACGACGAGATCGACGAAGCGGTCACGATCCTGGCAAAGGTGTTGTCATGAAGCGCGACTTCCTCGAGGTCACCGATCTGAGCACGGAGGAGTTGACCGCGATCCTCGACCTGGCCGAGCGGCCGTCGTGGCCTCGTCCCCTCGAGAACAAGGGTGCGGCGCTGCTCTTCGAGAAACCGTCGGCCCGCACGCGCAACTCGACCGAGGTGGCCGTCATCCAGCTCGGCGGTCACCCGGTGACGCTGCGCGGGGAAGAGGTCGGCATCGACACGCGAGAGACCGCCGAGGACCTGGCCCGCACGCTGTCCTGCTACCACGCGGTGATCGCGGCGCGGGTGTTCGACCACGGGCGGCTGCAACGGCTGGCGGCCGCCGCTTCGGTTCCGGTAGTCAACCTGCTCTCGGACGGCAGCCATCCGTGTCAGGCCTTGGCCGACGTGCTCACCCTCCGCCAGCACTTTGATTCCCTCGACGGTCGGGTCGTCGCCTACGTCGGTGACTACAACAACGTCACCCGTTCGCTCGAACAGGCCGCGGCGCTGCTCGGCATGGAGGTCCGGGTGGCCACACCCGAGGGGTACGGCCCCGGTGGCGCGGCCGCCGATGCGGTGAAGGACGCCGACGCGGTTTACACCGACGTGTGGACATCGATGGGCCAAGAGGCCGAAGCGGCGGCGCGGCGCCAGGCCTTCGCCGACTACACCGTCGATGAGGACTTGATGGCGCTGGCCTCGCCGGACGCGGTGTTCCTGCACTGTCTCCCGGCCCATCGAGGCGAGGAGGTCACGACCGCGGTGCTGGAAGGGCCACAGTCGTTGGTATGGCGCCAGGCCGAGAACCGGATGCACGCGATGCGAGGGCTGCTGCTGTTCTTGTTGGACGGCGCCACGTGAGGCTGGCCAAGACGCAGCGCCAGCACCGGATTGCCAAGCTGTTGCAGGACCACGCCGTCATCAGCCAGGGCCAGCTCGTCGATTTGCTGGCCGACGACGGCGTCGTCGCCACCCAGGCCACCGTCTCCCGCGACCTCGAGGACATGGGCGCGGTGAAGGTGCGGGTCCCCGGCGGCGACACCGTCTATGCCATTCCCGAACTGCCCAAGGACCAGGTAGCTCCTGAGGACCACTTGCGCCGGGTGATGGGTGAGTGGGTCGTCGAGGTCGCGCAGTCGCACAACCTCGTCGTGCTGCGCACCCCGCCGGGCTCGGCCCACGTGGTGGCCTCGGCGCTCGACCGCACCGGCATCGACGGCGTGCTGGGGACGGTGGCCGGAGACGACACGCTGATCGTGGTCGCCTCGGAGCGGGTCGGCGGACCACAAGTAGCCAGACAACTGTCGGCGTTGGCCGGTCTGTAGCCCGGAATGAACCCGAACGCGATCGAGATGAAGGGTGCGGAAAGTGGCTAAACGAGTGGTGCTGGCGTACAGCGGCGGGCTGGACACATCGGTGGCCGTGCGCTGGATGACCGACAACCTCGGCGTCGAGGTGATCGCACTGGCCGTCGATGTCGGCCAGGAAGGCGGAGTGTCGGCCGACGACATCGGCCAGCGCGCCCTCGACGCCGGCGCGGTCGACTTCCTCGTCGCCGACGTGCGCGAGGAGTTCGCTCGCGACTTCCTGACGCCGGCCCTCAAGGCCAACGCCCTGTACGAAGGCCGCTACCCACTGGTGTCGGCGCTGTCTCGCCCGGTCATCGTCAAGCACCTCGTGCAAGCAGCGCACGACCACGGCGCCGACGCGGTGGCCCACGGCTGCACTGGCAAGGGCAACGACCAGGTTCGCTTCGAGGTGTCGACGCGTGCGTTGGCGCCCGACCTCGACGTTCTGGCGCCGGTGCGGGGCTGGGGGATGTCTCGCGAGGAGTGCATCCTCTACGCCTACGACCACAACATCGCGATCACCGCGACGAAGGAGAAGCTGTATTCGATCGACGACAACCTGTGGGGCCGGGCCATCGAGTGCGGCGAGATGGAGGACCCGTGGGCCGTCCCACCGCCGGGGGTGTGGTCGCTGACCGTGCCGAGCGAAAACGAGGCACGCGACCTCGTGATCGGGTTCGACGCCGGGGTCCCCGTCTCGGTGGACGGCGAGGCGCTGCCGCTGGTGGCGCTGATCGAGACGGTCGGCGCCGCGGTGGGTTCGTACGGCTGGGGGCGCATCGACATGGTCGAGAATCGCAGGGTCGGAATCAAGAGCCGCGAGACCTATGAGTGCCCGGCCAGCCTGGCTCTGATCCTCGCCCACGCCGACCTCGAGTCGATCACCCTCGAGCGGGACCTGGCCCGCGAGAAGTCGCGCCTCGAGCCGCGCTACGCCGAACTCATTTACGACGGACTGTGGTTCTCGCCGCTCAAGCAGGCGCTGGATGCCTTCGTCGACGAGAGCCAGGCCGCGGTCACCGGCGAGGTGCGCCTGCACCTTTCACCGGGCTCGTGTCAGGTCACCGGCCGCCGCAGCGCGCACAGCCTGTACGACTACGCGTTGGCCACGTACGACGCCGAGGACGTCTTCCGCCACGAGGACTCCGCCGGCTTCGTGCGGCTGTGGGGCCTGAGCGTGGAAACCTGGGCGGCCCGCCAGGGCCCCGGCGCGTCGGCAAGGTGAACGTCGTGCCGGAGGCGCGCAGATGACGTTGTGGCAGGGTCGGTTCGGCGAGGACGGACCGGCCGACGAGCTGCTGGCGTTCACCGCCAGCCTGGCGTTCGACCAACGCCTGGCCGGCGACGACATCGCCGGCTCGAAGGCGCACGTGCGGGGCCTGGAGCGGGCCAAGATCCTCACGCCAGGCGAAGCAGCAGTGGTGCTGACCGCGCTGGACCATGTGGCCGACGAGCTGGCCCAGGGCAAGCTGGTCTTCGCGCCGGGCGACGAGGACGTGCACACGGCCATCGAGCGCCGGGTCACCGAGATCGCCGGCTCAGCCGGCGCCAAGCTGCACACGGGCCGCAGCCGCAATGACCAGGTGGCCACCGCGTTCCGCCTCTACGTGAAGCGAGAAGTGCTGCAGATCGCCAAGGCCGTGCTCGACTTGCAACGGACGTTGCTCGACCGCGCCCGCGACGCGGGCGACGCCTACCTGCCGGGCTACACACACCTCCAGCGAGCCCAGCCCGTGCTTCTCTCTCACCATCTGCTGGCCCACGGATGGGCCCTCGCGCGCGACGTCGACCGACTGCTCGACGCGCGCATGCGCCTCGACGTCTCGCCGTTGGGCGCCGGCGCGTTGGCGGGCTCGTCGTTGCCGCTCGACCCCGAGTCCGTCGCGCTCGACCTCGGCTTCCAGTCGCGATTCGAGAACTCGCTCGATGCCGTCAGCGATCGCGATTTCGTCGCCGAAGTGCTGTTCGTGATCGCGCTACTCGGTGTGCACCTCAGCCGCATCGGCGAGGAGATCACGTTGTGGGCCACCGAGGAGTTCGGGTTCCTCAGGCTGGCCGACGCGTATTCGACCGGCAGCTCGATGCTGCCCCAGAAGAAGAACCCG
>JACDEA010000306.1 GCA_013816725.1 Actinomycetota bacterium | reverse complement strand
GCCCTGGGCTGAGGCGGACCGACACGCTCTGGAAGGCGCTCGGAAAGGCCGCCGTGCTCCACGAGGCCTATCCGAGGACCCCACTCGTGCTCCTCACCACCGACGCGCCGGCAGCCAAGACCGCGGGCCACGCGGCGTTGACCAAACTTCGCGGGCAGCGACGCCCGATTCACGACGTGATCGTTTTGCGCTCGAGAGAAGACCTCGAGCGACTCCGCGGCTACGCGCGGCGAGGCAAGGCCAACCAAACGACCTCGCGGTGAGCGATCAGACGATCGCCGGGTTCCCATGGCGCGTCGCCGTGGCGATCGTTCACTCCGAACCACCCGAGGTGCTCTTGGCGAGCAATGCCGACGTCCTCACCCGCTTGGTCGCGCTGAAGGTTGTCGCCCAGACTGATCCGCGTGAACTGAGTCCCGCCGACCTCAGCACGATTCGGGAATCGCTCCTCGACGGCCGCTGGGCCGACGCGGTCGTGGCGTGGATCCACGCCGGCAATCAGCCGATCGACGCATATCCCGACGAAGACGTGTGGACCGAAGCCCGGCTCGACGAGGAGTCGGCCTCGTTCGAGATCCGCATGCAGCGGATCTTCGACCACGGTGACTGACTTTCAGGCGTCATCGGGCATACAGGGTCGCCAATTCGCCGAACAGTGCGACCAGCTGCTCACCCATTACGGATTCGCGATCGAGAGCCGGCTGCTCCTGCCGCAGATCGGTGTCGAGATCGACCGGGTTGCGGTGTCGCCCGCCGGCCACACGATTTGGTTCGAGTACAAGGGCAGCGTGCAGGGCAGCCGGCCGGGCTTGATGCGCACCGACACGTTGAAAAAGGCCATCGCCAACGGCGCGCTCCTCGCCGCGCTGGCCGAGCGCCACCCGTATGTGATCCTCACGTCGCACCTACCCGAGGTGCTGTCGGGGGCCGCCATGCTCCGCGCCGCTCTCGACCTCGGCCATTTCCACGATGTCGTTTGCATCTACCGCCCCACCGACACCCAGCGCCTGCGCGATCTCTAGAGCTGGCCGGTAATCAGGCGACCTGGCCGTGGCCTTCGCCGACCCAGGACTGGTACAAGGCGGCGTAACGGCCGCCCTGGTCGACCAGCTCGGAGTGGGTGCCCAGTTCGAGGAGGCCGCCGGCGTCGACAACCGCGACGCGGTCAGCCCGCTCGGCCGTCGACAACCGGTGCGCGATCACCAGCGAGGTGCGCCCTTCCATCAGCGCGGTCATGGCCAGCTCCACGTCGGCCTCGGTGCCGGGGTCGAGATTCGACGTCGCCTCGTCGAGGACCAGCACCTGGGGGTTGGCCAGCGCGGCCCGGGCCAGCGACACGAGCTGGCGCTCGCCGGCCGACAGCCGCGACCCCCGCTCGCGCACCTCGGTCTCGAGCCCCTCGGCCAGCGCGGCGAACCGGTCGTAGGCGCCGATCAGATGGAGCGCTTCGGCCACCTCGGCATCGGTGGCCGCCGGCCGGCCAATGCGGACGTTGTCGCGGATCGTCCCCTGGAACAGATAGCCCTCCTGCGGCACGACCACGATGCGCTCGCGCAGCGACGACAGCGTGGAGTCGCGCAGGTCGACGCCGCCGTACTTGATCGTGCCCTCGTTCGGGTCGTAGAGGCGGGCCAGCAACTTGGCCAACGTCGACTTGCCGGCGCCCGTCGGCCCGACCAGCGCCAGCCGCTCGCCCGGCTCGACCGTGAGCGACACCCTTCGCAGTACGTACTTCGAGCCGTCGTAGGTGAAAGCGACGTCGCGGGCTTCGAGCGCGCCGGTCATCGGGAGGTCGACGGCGCCGGGGCGCTCGGCCAGCGGCGAGGTGATGTCGAGGAGCCCGAACAGCTTGGCCAGCGCGGCGGCCGACGACTGCACCATGTTGAACAGCTGGCTGAGCTGCTGCACCGGCTCGAACAGGTTGGCCAGGAGCAGCACGAAGGCGATGATCGTGCCCAGCGTGACGTAGCCGCCGTGGTACAGCGCGCCGCCTATGCCGATGATCGAGGCGGTCGTGGCGATTCCGGCCAGCTCGACGACGGGGAAGTACAACGCCGAGATCTTCACCGCGTGCACGTTGGCGTCGAGCTGCGCGGTGTTGGCCTTGGAGAACCGGCGCACCTGCATGTCCTCGCGGCCGAACGCCTGGATGACGCGCACCCCGGAGATTCCCTCCTGGAACGTGGAGAGCGTCTGGCCGATGCGGTCGCGCACCTTCAGGTACGCACGGTTCGAGCTGCGCTGGAACTTGATGCTGGCCACGATCACGATCGGCAGCGCGATCAGGCAGATCGCCGACATGATCGGCGAGAGCAGCAACATCAGCGTGATGGTGAACAGCAGGAGCAGGAGGTTGGTGGCGAAGGCGACCAGCCCCTGCTGGATCAGCTCCTGGAGCGAGTCGATGTCCGATGTCATGCGGGCGACGAGCCGCCCGGTCTGCTCGCTGTCGAAGAACGACATCGACATGCCGAGGATGTGGTTGAACACCCGGCGGCGCAGGTCGCGCAGGAACTTCTCGCCCACCCGCGTAACGAGCAGGATCTGGGTGCGGGCCAGCCACAGCGACACCAGGGCGACGCAGGCGTACCCGATCGCAGCGCGGTTCAGCGCGCCGGGATGTTGGTGCCCCGGCCGCAGGCCGTTGTCGATGCCGTAGCGCACGATGGCCGGACCGCCGACGGTCGCCGCGGTGAAACCGACCATGACGAGCACGGCGATGACCACTTCGCGGCGGTACGGCCGCAGCATTCGGAACGCCCGACGCAGCACCTGCTGCGCCTCCCTGCGGTCGAGCTTCTCGTCCTCACTGACCGCGTGACCCGACCAGGGCCCGCCGCCTCCGCCGCCCCTCATGCGACGCGCTCGCCTTCTGCCTGGGCGAGCACGTGGCGGTAGCGCTCGTTGGTCGCCAGCAGTCCTTCGTGCGTGCCTTCGGCGACGACGCGGCCCTCGTCCATCAGTACGACGCGGTCGGCCAGCGCGATGGTGGCGGGCCGGTGGGCGATGACGAGGGTGGTGCGCCCCTCCATCACCGTGGCCAGCGCCTCACGGATCTCGTGCTCCTTGGTGGGGTCGACCGACGACGTGGCGTCGTCGAGGATCAGCACGCGCGGGTCGGCCACGATCGCCCGGGCCAAGGCGATGCGCTGGCGCTGGCCGCCGGAAAGGGAGAACCCGCGCTCGCCGAGTGAGGTGTCGTACCCGTCGGGGAGCTGCTCGATGAACTCATCGGCGCCGGCCAGCCGGGCCGCCTCCTCGATACGGTCCTGCGGCGTGTTGGGGTCGGCGAATGCGATGTTGGCCCGCACCGTGTCGCTGAACAGGAAGGTGTCCTCGAAGACGATGCCGACGGCGTGGCGCAGTTCCTGCACGCGCAGGTCGCGCACGTCGGCGCCGTCGAGCAGGATCTTTCCGGCGTCGACGTCGTAGAACCGCGGGATCAGCCGGGCGACGGTGGTCTTGCCGCAGCCGGTCGGCCCCACCAGCGCCACCGCCTCGCCCGGCCTGACCCGCAGCGTGAACCCGTCGAGAACGGGATGGGCGGCGGCCTCGGTATAACCGAACGACACGTTCTCGAACCGCAGCTCGCCTCGCCCCATCGGAAGTTTGCGGGCGCCGGGCTTGTCGACGATGGCCGGCTCGGTCGAGAGGATCTCCTGGATGCGCTGCGCGGCGGCCACGCCTCGCTGCGCCTGCGCGATCAACATGCCGGTCATCCGCAGCGGCCAG
>JACDEA010000305.1 GCA_013816725.1 Actinomycetota bacterium | reverse complement strand
GCCGGTGGGGTCACCGTCGGCCTTGGCCAGTTGCACGCCGTCGACGGCGACGTCGATCGACAAGGGTTGACCGGCGGCGACGGTGGCCGGCGCGGTGGCGTCCAGCGCCGGTCCTTCGATGGTCACGTCGACCTTGGCTTGCGCGGTCCCGATCCGCTTGTGCGTGCCGTCGCCGAGGACAACGGTAAGGGTGTGCTTGCCGGCGCGCAGACCGGTGACGCGCAGCGGGTCGTCGGCCGAATGGATGATTCCGGCCGCCTTCTCGATGACGGTGCCGGCGGCGACGGGCGGCTTGTCGACGAACACGTGGTAGTGACCGGACGCGCCGGTCGTGTCGCCATCGGCCTTGACGATGCGTATGCCGGACGCGCTGAGATCCAGCGCGACCACGTTCCCCTTGACCGACGTGCCGTTGGCCGGACTGACGATCGACAGCGACGGGCCCGACACCGTCGTCGGCGTTGCCTTCTTCTTGTTGGCGTTGCCGGCACTGTCGTCGCCTTTGACACCGCAACTCGCGGCCACCAGCCCCAGCACGACGACAACGACGAGGCGGCGTAGGCCACCACTCATGACTTCCTCCTTGGTTTGACGAAATGGGCGGCGCGGCGCGCCGCTGGATCACGGGTCGACCACACGGTGACCGCCCAGGCGATGGCGGCCAGTCCCAGCCAACGGCTGTGGTGCGGTCCGCCGGCCAGCGACGGCAGCCACGGGAAGCGGACAGCCAGTGCCGTGACCAACACCATGGTGAATGCGGCGGCGGCAACGCCGGTGACACCGGCCGCCTCGTTTCGAGTGCGTCGGTTGATCGTGCCGGCGATGGCCAGCGCCACCCCAGCAGCGGTGGCCGCGACTACCAGCGCGTCGCCTAGGGGCGTGGGCGGCGCGTCGGCCGCCGAGCGCATGACCGCTACGGCGGTGCCACCAGCGATGGCGAACATCACCGTGGCCAGCACCCGTACCGATCGGTACACCCACAGCGGCGTCGGAACCGCAGCCAGAAGATTCGCGGCAGGATCGTCGACGGCGAAGGCGACGACGGCGCCCAACCCGATCGACGCCATCGCAACGGCTCCGCTTACGTCGTGGCCGCCGCGCGCCACGGTCACCGCGACCGGGGTACAAGCCAGCGCGACGACGGTGAGCACGGCCCCCATCGGCATCGACCGGTACGTGAAGCGCGACGCGCTCAACACGTGTATCGCCTGGCCTCGACGTGCTCGGCCGGCCCGACCGGGGCGACACCCACCGTGGCGAGCAGTTCGTTCGTCGCCGTGCCCGGATCGACGAACCGAGCCCAGTTGGCACTGACCGCGGCCTGCACCGTGGCGGTGTCGGCGGCAAACAGGCGGCGGGCCGCCTCGAGATCCTGCGGCGCCCATACGACCGGGCCGTTCTCGCCGTAGCACGCACCAGACCACGCCATCCCGCGAGCCGTGGCATCGCCCCCGACGCGATCCCCAGGCCGGCTGCGCCCGGCGTAGTCGGACCTCGCGAGCTTGTCCGCGCGGGCGCCCATGCCGCGGCCGGCAAGCCAGAGGAGGACCACGCCGCGGGCTTGGCCGGCGATCACCTGAGGGAGGCCGCCGGGTCCCGGCTCGGTGGGTGCGCCAACGGCGCGGGCGGCCAACCGCAGCCGCGCCGTGCGGAAGCTGTCGGGTGTGGAGTTGAAGCGCAGCCGGAGTACACCGGCAGGGTTGGCCGGCTCGGTGCCGTACAGCGCAGCGGCAACCTCACCGGGCAGCGAGTGGACGCCCTTCGTGTAGAGCTGCATGAACCTGACGCCGTTGAGTACCCCCGCCGGCACCGCGGCCGCCACCGGACGGACCTCGTCGGCTACCCGCGTCGCGTGGTCGGCGTACTCGTCGTAGGCGCACGCCTCGACACCATTGCCCGCGCTCACGCAGGTCTGGTGCGCTGCGGGATCGCGCAGCAGCGCCGCGATGTTTTCGGCCCGCGCCGCAGGGATCGGCCGCACCACCAGCACCGCGGCGAAGACGGCGAACGCCAGCGCGCCGCCTCCGACGCGAAGGGCGACCGTGCGACGATCGCGGAACAACGCGGCGGCGGCGACCAGCACCGCGAGGCTGCCGAGCCACAAGAGACGGGCGCCGGGCCGCGGATGGAGGAACAGCAAATCGACCCGGTTGCTCGGATCGAACGTGGCCAGGTAGTGCCGCGGCGCCCATCGGCCGCCGCCACCGATGGCACTGTCGAGGGCGAAGACTGCGAACAGCGCGGCGAACGGCGACAACGTCCACGGCGCCCACCGGCCCAGCGCGACGCCGAGCGCCACGCCGCCGGCGGCCAGTGCGCCGCACGTGATCACGTCGAGCCAGGCAGCGAAATGGATCGATCCGTACAGCCCGTCGTTACCGAGCGAAATCAACGCCGGGAACAGCAGCGCGAACGCGACAGCCAGCACAGCGGGCAGCCACGCCGTGGCCAAATGAGCCGACAACCTGGCGCCGCGGTCGACCGGGCAGGAGTCGAACAACTCGTCGCACCCGTGCCGCCGGGCGCGGGTGACGCCGAAATGGGCGGCGACCACCATCAACCCGACGAAGGGATGCACCGCCAACGGCAGAAGGCTGAAGAGAAGGGGCCAGCTGTTGTCGACGTCGTGCGGGCTGAGTACGGCGAAAACCACAATGATGAGGCCCGCCAGGCCCACACCGGCGCCGAACGCCGGGCTCAAGATCAGCTCGCGAACTTCGACCCGACCGAGCGCGCCGACGACGCCGCCGCGGCTCGGGCTCTGCGCGGGAGCGAGGGGCGCTTCGGCGCCTCGGTTCCACTGCGTGTCCCCCTGACGGCGACCCGCTCGGCGGCCGATGGCCCACAGCACAGCGGCGAGCACCGCAATGACGAGCACAAGCGACAACGAGAATCCGCCGGTCACGCCGAGCATCACGCCAATCAGCACGACGACCGCCAGCGCGCTGCCGAGGGGCGCGCCAAGTCGCCCCCTCACGCCGCCGCCTCGTGTCCTTCGGAGCCGGCCAGCAACAAGTAGCCGTCCTCGACCGTGGGCGACGCGGCCTCTGCGCCTTTGGGCGGATTCCCGACGTGGCGGACGCGACCCTCGCTGGTGATCCACGCCAGGTCAGCCGACGCGTCGCGATCGTCGGCCAGCCACACTCGGCCCTCGGCGATCGCCGCGAGGTCGGCCGGCGTGCCACTGAAACGAACCTCGCCGGCGAGCAGGACGATCACGTGTTGGCAGAGTGCGGCAACGTCATCGGTCTGGTGCGTCGAGAGGAGCACGGTCGCGTTGTGTGCGTGCGCGCCGAGTAGCTCGCGAAAGCGCAGTCGTTGCTCGGGATCGAGGCCGGCGGTGGGCTCGTCGAGCAGCAACAGATCCGGCCCGCCGAGCAGCGACTGCGCGATGGCGACTCGCCGGCGCATTCCGCCCGACAGCGTTCGGATGCGCTTGTGCATGACGGACTCCAAGCCGACGAGGGTCAGCACGCGCCGCACCTCGTCGTGGCGGGAGCCGCGGTCGCCCCACTCCTTGAGGATGGCGACGTAGTCCACGAAGTCGAACGCGGTGAAGCTTTGGTGGAAGCCGGGCTCCTGCGGCAGGTAGCCGAGCGACCGCCGTATCTCGAGCCGGCCGTTGGCGGTTGACGGATCGCGACCGAGCAAGCGCACTTCGCCGTCGTCGGGAGCAAGGACCGTGGCCAGTATGCGCAAGAGCGTCGTCTTGCCGGCGCCATTCGGGCCGAGGAAGCCGGTGAC
>JACDEA010000304.1 GCA_013816725.1 Actinomycetota bacterium | reverse complement strand
GTCCTCGCCGAGCGAGCACGGGCGGAGACGGGGTCGGCGGTGCGGGCCTCAGCGCGGGCCTCAGCGTGATCATGCGGTGAGGTAACCAGCGCGTCGTTTCCCGGCAATTGCCCGCCCATCAAAGCGGGGTGACGGACGGCTCACATCGGCATTGGTGGGCTGTGCGCCGCAGTTCACCCGCCGTTGCCACCGAGGAAACGGCATCCACACATCGGACGTATTCACTGGCGTCATGGCATCGATCGCGCTCGCCGCAGGCATCGGGACGGCGGCAGTCGGCGCGCTCATTCGACTCGGCGGCACGTGGCGTCGGCGGGTGGGGCGCCGGCTCTGGGATCCGGACGTCGCGGTGTGAAGAGGCGTCTCGTCGTGGCCGGCCACGGGATGGTCGGGCACAAGCTGGTCGAGACGTTCGTGCAACTGGGCGGCACGGCGACGTGGGACGTCCTCGTCGTCGGCGAGGAGCCGCGACCCGCCTACGACCGCGTCGCGCTCAGTTCATACTTCTCCGGCGCCACCGCCGAGGACCTGTCACTCGTCGCCCCGGGCTTCTTCGATGTCGAGGGGCTGGCACTGCGGACCTCCGAGCGCATCGTCGCCATCGACCGAATCGCGCAGACGGTGAGCACATCGGGGGGCGATGTGTTGGCCTATGACGCGTTGGTGCTGGCCACCGGCTCGTACCCGTTCGTGCCGCCGGTGCCCGGCAGTGACCTTCCGGGCTGCTTTGTGTACCGCACGATCGAAGACCTCGACGCCATCGAGGAATGGGCGGGGCGGTGCGAGCGGGGCGCGGTCGTCGGCGGGGGGCTGCTCGGCCTGGAGGCAGCCAACGCTCTTCATCAACTCGGTCTCGAAACGCACGTCGTCGAGTTCGCCCCGCGGCTGATGCCGGCCCAGATCGACGAGGGCGGGGCAGCGGTATTGCGTCGGCGCGTCGAGGAACTCGGCGTGACGGTCCACACGGGCATGGCGACCGAAGAGATCGTCGGGCGGTCCGCGGGCATGACCTTCCGCTTTGCCGGCGACGACCATCCCGACCTCGACGTCGACATGGTCGTGTTCTCGGCCGGCATCCGACCCCGTGACGAGCTGGCCCGAGCGTCGGGCGTCGAGGTCGGAGAGCGGGGCGGCGTTGTTGTCGACGACGCGTGCCGTACGAGCGATCCGAACATCTACGCGATCGGGGAGTGCGCACTCGCGCACGGGCGCGTCTACGGCCTGGTCGCGCCGGGTTACGAAATGGCGCGCGTCACCGCCGCGCAGGTGCTGGGTGGCGACGCCGCGTTCGCAGGCGCCGACATGTCCACCAAGCTCAAGCTGATGGGCGTCGACGTCGCCAGCTTCGGCGACAACTTCGGCCAGACGCCCGGGTCGCAGTCGGTCACCCACAGCGACCCGGTCGCCAACGTCTACAAGCGGCTTGTGCTCGACGAGCGCGGCACGACGGTGCTCGGCGGCGTGCTGGTCGGCGACGCGTCGATGTACCTCACGCTCACTCAGATGGCCCGGGGTGACATGCCGACGCCGGATCATCCCAACGAGCTGATCCTGCCGGGGCGTGACGGGGACTCGGTGGGCATCGGAGCCCTCAGCGCGGCGGCAACCGTATGCTCCTGCAACAACGTCACCACGGCGGCGATCTGCGCGTCGATCGACGACGGCCACTGCGACCTCGGCGCGGTCAAGGCGGCGACCAGGGCCGGGACCGGGTGCGGCGGTTGCACGCCGCTCGTGACCGAGCTGCTGAAGCACGAGTTGCGCCAGCGCGGGGTGGTCGTCAACAACAATCTGTGTGAGCATTTTTCCTACAGCCGCCAGGAGCTGTTCGACATCGTGCGGGTCCAGCGCATCTCTTCGTTCTCCGAGGTGCTGGGCGCGTACGGGATGGGTCGCGGGTGCGAGATCTGCAAGCCGGCCGTGGCTTCAATGCTGGCTTCGCTTGGTGGCGGCCACATCCTCGACGGTGAGCAGGCGACGCTCCAGGACACCAACGACCACTTCCTCGCCAACCTCCAGCGCAACGGCACCTACTCCGTGGTCCCGAGGGTGCCCGGCGGCGAGATCACCCCTGCGCAACTCATCGTCCTCGGAGAAGTGGCACGCGACTTCGGGCTGTACACCAAGATCACCGGCGGCCAGCGCATCGACATGTTCGGTGCGCGGGTGGACCAGTTGCCGCTCATCTGGCAGCGTCTCGTCGACGCCGGGTTTGAGTCCGGTCACGCCTACGGCAAGGCGCTGCGCACCGTGAAGTCGTGCGTCGGTTCGACGTGGTGCCGCTACGGCGTACAGGATTCGACGTCACTCGCGATTCAGCTCGAGTTGCGATACCGCGGGCTGCGAGCGCCGCACAAGATCAAGTCGGCGGTGTCCGGTTGCACCCGCGAGTGCGCCGAGGCGCAGAGCAAGGACTTCGGCGTGATCGCGACCGAGCGCGGGTGGAACCTTTATGTCGCCGGGAACGGCGGCATGCGGCCGCAGCACGCGGTGCTCTTCGCCGAAGACCTCGGCACCGACGACCTGATCCGTTACATCGACCGGTTCCTCATGTTCTATGTGCGCACGGCCGACCGGCTCGAGCGCACGGCGACGTGGTTCAACAAGTTGGAGGGCGGGGTGGAATATCTGCGGCGGGTGGTGATCGACGACGCGCTGGGGATCGGCCCCGAGCTCGACGCGGCGATGGCGCAACACGTGGAGAGCTACGCGTGCGAATGGAAGGCGACGGTGGATGATCCGGTGCGGCTGGAGCGATTCCGCACGTTCGTGAACTGCGACGAACCGGACCCGGATCTCGTATTCGTGCCCGAACGCGGGCAACGGCGTCCGGCCCGACCCGACGAGAAGCGTCGCCTCCTGGTGCGGAGCGTATGAGCGTCCAGACCGACGTCCGCGACGCGCTGTGGACCGATGTCTGTGGCATCGACGCCGTTCACCCTGGCCGCGGCGTCGCCGTCCTGGTCGACGGACAGCAGGTCGCGTTGTTCAGAGTCGACGATGACGTTTTCGCGGTTGCCAATCGGGATCCGTTTAGCGGCGCCAACGTCATCGCGAGGGGCATCGTCGGCTCGCGCGGTGACATCTTGAAAGTGGCTTCGCCCATGTACAAGCAGTGCTTCGACCTCCGTACCGGGCGTTGCCTGGAGGAGCCCGACGTCGCGCTGGCGACCTTCGCGGTACGAGCGCGCAATGGACGCGTCGAAATCGCCAGTCGATGACGGTCACCGAGCGGCCGCTGCTGCCGCTCGATGCCGGTGAGCAGTATCGCTTCGCCTTTTCGATGGAGGCGTGCGTCGGTTGCCACTCGTGCGAGATCGCCTGCGCCGAGCAGAACGGGAACCCGGTCGGCGTCAACTGGCGCCGCGTCGGTGAGTTCGAGGGCGGGTCGTTCCCGCACACCAAGCGATTCAACTTGTCGATGGCGTGCAATCACTGTCTCGACCCTGCCTGCCTGACCGGCTGTCCTACCAACGCCTACGTGAAGCTCGACAACGGCATCGTCAAGCACCAGGCTGACCAGTGCATCGGGTGCCAGTACTGCATCTGGAACTGCCCGTACGAGGTGCCGGCATTCAACGCCGAGCGGGGGGTCGTGACGAAATGCGACATGTGCCTGCCGCGCCTGGAGGCCGGACACATGCCGGCGTGCGTCGACGCCTGTCCGACCGGCGCGATCACCCTCGAGCGGGTCGACGTGGCCGCGTGGCGCGCCGATCACGCCGCAGCCAACGGGCCGGGCCTGCCGCCGGCCGGCATCAC
>JACDEA010000303.1 GCA_013816725.1 Actinomycetota bacterium | reverse complement strand
GCCGCCACTCCGACGATGAACCGTCGGGAGGTTGATGGGCTATCGCCGCACCTCGAAGATCCGGTTGAGCGGGGTTTCCGTGGCCCGACGGAACCGTGTGAAACCGGAAGCGGCGATCAGCTCGGCCCACCGCTCGTCGGTCACCTGGTTGCCGAGCGCGAATGCGCCGGCCTGCGCCTGCGCCCCCGGGGTGCAGATTCCCACCGAGGCGGAGAGGAACACGCGCCCGACCGGGCCTTCCACGGGGGTCATGGGCTCGACCAGGAGCCAGGTTCCGTCCTCGGCAAGCGCGGCCCGGATGTGGGATGCGGCCGCAGCCGGATCGCCCATGTCGTGGAGCGCGTCGAAGATGCAGACCAGGTCATAACCGGTTCCGGGAAAGTCTTCGGCGGACGCGACCTCGAACCGAACGCGGTCGGCGACGCCGGCTTCGGCCGCCCGCTTGCGGGCGACGTCGATCGACTCGGCGTGATAGTCGAAGCCAACGATGGTCGACTCCGGGTAGGCCTGTGCGAGCAGGATCGTTGAGGCGCCGTGGCCGCAGCCGAGGTCGGCGATGCTCGCTCCAGCCTGCAGCCGTTCGTGGACGCCGTCGAGGGCGGGTATCCACGCCGCGACGAGGTTGCCCAGGTAGCCCGGCTTGAACAGCCGCTCGGTGCCGTGGAACAGGTCGTGGTCGTGCTCGTGCCACCCGAGGCCGCGACCGGTCTCGAACGCGGTGCGGATCTTCTCTTCGTCCTTGAACATGGCGGCGACGAGCCACATGGCCCCGGCCAGGAAGGCGGGCGTCGACTCGTCGGCCAGCACGGCGGCCTGTTCGGGAGACAGCGCCCAGGTGCCGCTGGCCGGGTCGAGCGACGCGTAGCCGCTCACGCCCTGGGCACCGCACCACTCCTCGACCAAGCGGGGATCCAGCCGGGTACGAGTCGCCAGGTCCTTGGCGGTGATGGGTCCGTGTTCGGCCAGCGTCTTATAGAGGCCGAGCTTGTCGCCGATGACGACGGTCGCCGCGTGCATGGCAGCCCCGAAGTCGGTCACGAACTGCCCCATGAAGGCGTCGAGCGCGGTCTGGTCGATGGTGGTCATTGGTCTCCTCCATTGTTCAGTTGTCATCCCAACGTCCACCTCGCGCCTTGCAGACGCCTTGCACCCGTTTTGCAAGTTCGCTGCAAGCGCCTGGCCGCACGCTCGCCCCATGACCAACGCCGGGACTACCACGACGGAGGCGGGCGACCGATGATGAGCGCCGTGCCGATGCCGACGCTGACCCCTCGACCGACCGTGAGCGTCGAGGCGCTCTACGAGGGTGTCGTGGCGCGGGAGCCGTTCGTCGTCAGCGACGGGAAGTCCGGCTCGCCCTTTGAAAGGCTGACGCTGGACGATGGGTCCGTGCGCATCGTCAAGCACGTCCACGTCGATGACGACTGGACCATGCGCATGACCGGCGACATCGGTTGCCACCCGGCGCAGGTCTGGCGCGACGGGCTCATGGATGTCCTTCCGGAGCGCATCGACCACGGTGTGCTCGCCGTCGCCGACGGTCTCGGCCGCAACGGGTGGGGTGCATCGATCCTGATGCGCGACCTCAGCGCCGAGATGGTTCGGCCCGGCGACGACGTCATCTCGCTCCAACAGCATCTGTCGCTCATCGACGACATGGCCGCCTTCTGCGCCCGAATGTGGGGCTGGCGTGATGTCGACGGCCACTACGTCCCGCTCGGGGCCCGCTGGACCTGGTTCAACGACGCCTCCCTCGTCATTGAGGAGGCGAGAGGCTGGCCCAACCCGGTGCCTAAGCTCGCGGCCGAGGGCTGGGGCCACTTCGCGGCGCGCGCGCCGAGGGACGTCGGGGCCGTCGTCGACGAGCTGCGTCACGACCCGTCGCCGCTGCTCGCCAGAACGCGGGAGACGCCGTCGACGTTCCTGCACGGTGATTGGAAGCTGGGCAACCTCGGCACCGGAAGGGACGGCCGCACCGTCCTCATCGACTGGACGTATCCGGGTGATGGCCCGTGCTGCGTCGAGCTGGTGTGGTACCTGGCGCTGAACAGGGCCCGCATGCCGATCTCCAAGGAGGCGACCATCGAGCGATTCGAGTCTGCTCTGCGCGCCAACGGCATCGACACCGAGGGTTGGTTCGGCCACCAGTTGACGCTGTGCCTGCTGGCCGGCTTGGCCCTGTTCGGCTGGGAGAAGGCGCTCGGCGACGAGGACGAGCTGCGCTGGTGGTGCGATCGGGCTAGAGAGGGCATTGCCGGACTGTGACCATCGCCGACGCTTATTCGGCCGGTGCCATCGCCTGGGACGCCGGGCCGATGCGCGTGTACCGGCCGCTCGCGGCCGAGCTCGTGGCCCGGTCCCCGGTCCCATTGAGCGGGAGCAAGGTCCTCGACCTCGGCGCCGGCACCGGTGCAGTGTCCCTCGCCCTGCCCGAGGCGCGAGTGGTCGCCGTCGATCGGGCCCCCGGCATGCTCCTCACTGGGCGCGACGCACGACCGCCGGCGGTGGTCGGTGACGCCCTGGCCCTGCCGTTCGACGACGCCGCATTCGACTCCGTCATCGCCGCCTTCTCGCTCAACCATCTCGACGAACCCGCTGCCGGCTTGCGGGAGGCGGCACGAGTCACCCGCGGCCATGTGCTGGCCTCGTCCTATGCAGCCGAGGACGATCACCCCGTGCGGCGCGCCGTCGAGCAAGCGCTCAACGAGCACGGCTGGACTGTCCCCGACTGGTACCGCGAGACGAAGCGGGCGACGGCGTCACTGAGCACCGTGGCCAGGACGATCGACGCCGTCGTGGCCGCGGGGCTCGAACCAGTCTCAGTGGAGCAAGTTGATGTGGCGTTCCCCGAGCTCACACCCATGGACCTGGTGCGGTGGCGGCTCGGAATGGCGTCTTGCGCCGACTACGCCGGGAACCCGGCGCTCGAGCAACGGTCCTTGCAGTTGCTCGGGGATCACATCCCGACATTGGTGCGTGTGGTGATCTTCACGGTCGCCCGAGCGCTTTGAAACGCGTCGCCACCCACACCCGCAGGTCCTCGGCGTACGGGCCGGCCGTGCGCACGAGCGCTTCGGCCCGGCGGTCGGCGTCGCGCCACAGTGCGTCGTCGTCGCGACGGGCGGCCAGCTCGGCGGTCATCCACCACGCCTCCATGCCGGCGACCCGCTCCAAGCGAGGCAGGACGTCGACCTCGCCGCCCACCGCTCGGGCCAGGAGCTCGTAGCGCAGGCTGCCGCGCGCCACCGCGTCGCCGATCACGGTGGCCGTCAGATCCTCAGATGGCTCGCCCTGCAGCACGGCCAGACGAGCCTGCTGGGTCAGGAACCGCTGGCGGTGATGCCAGGCCATCGAGCCGTTGAAGGACTCGACGACGCGGGCCCGCTCGACGGCGCCCATCGCGCCCTCGACATCGCCAGTCAGCAGCCGGCCCTCGAGCAGGTCGAGCACCGACGCGCAGTGCATCTCCATGCGGGCCGGTTCGGCGGTGGACTCGAACACCCGCTCGTTGATCTCGTCCGCTTCCGAGAGCCGGCCGATGCTGCGCAAGACCCATGTTCGGGCGTTCTCATTCCCGGCGACGAAGCGGCTTCCCGACTCACCCGCCTCCTGGGCGACGCGTAGGCCGGTGTCGATGGCATTCATGGCGTCGGCGATGCGACCGCGGTGGCCGAAGGAAAGGGCCCGGGCGAAGTGGCCCTGGTGCAGGGCGAAGGGATGGCCCAGCCAACGACCGTCCACCAGCGCGCGCTCGACCAGCTCGGAAGCTTCGTCGGG
>JACDEA010000302.1 GCA_013816725.1 Actinomycetota bacterium | reverse complement strand
GGCGCGGACGAGGTGCCTCGCGGTGCTGCTCGCGCGGCGGCTCGCGATGGTCGCGGTCGAGGATGTCGGGCTGCTCGCTGGCCGGGCGGCTGGTGATCAGCCGGGGGTCGCGTACGGCGGGCGCCGCCGGAACGGGTGCCGGTTCGACGGCGGGCACCGACACGGGAGCCGTCGGAGGCTCGGCCACGGTGGTCGCCGTCGCCACTTCGGCCGGGACCGGGGTGACGGGCGGAGCGTCGACGGCGGCGGTGACACCGGCGGTCGCGCTTTTCGCCGCCGCCTTCTTGGACGCCTTTTTGACCGGCGCAGGTTCCTCGGGCTGAACGGCCCGGCGCAGACCCTCGGCGTCGGCCTTGCGACGAACGCGATCAGCCTGCGCGTCCTCGATGCTCGACGAGTGGCTCTTCACGCCAATGCCGAGCGCCTCGCACAGGTCGAGCGCCTCCTTGTTCGTCAGTCCGAGCTCGCGGGCGAGCTCGTAGACCCGAATTTTCTTGGCCAACTGCTAGGTCAGTCCCTTCGCGTTCGTTCTTGGTGCAACTCTCTATCCTCGCACACGCCTGCCAGCACTCTTGCAAGACCACACACCGCGCCGGCGGCGACCGGCGCTCGCAGCGAGCGGCTGAAGGCGTTGCGGCGCTCGGCCAACGCGAGACAATCGGGCGAGGACCGGCACAACCAGGCACCGCGTCCGGGGTCGGTTCGACTCAGCCGCAGTGCGCCGTCGGTCGACCGGACGACGCGCACGAGTTCGGCGTGTGACGCCACCCGGCGGCACCCGACGCAGGTCCGCTCTATGCCGGAGCCTCCTCCGGGGAGACGCCCGCTTCCGCGACATCGCCGCCCTCGGTGTCTCCCGGCTCGGCTCCGGGTGCCCCTTCGCCTCCCTCGGCTGGCGCCCGTTCCTCCACCTGTTCGGATCCCTCGGGCGGGGACGAGTCGGGATCGGGGTCGGGTTCGGCCGCAGTGTCACCCGCCGGGGTGTCACCGGCAGGCGTGTCGGCATCGGCCGGGCCCTCACCGTGCGCCCAGGTCTCGGCCGAGACGCCTTCGCCGCCTTCGGCCGGCACCCACACCATCTCGCCGGACTCGTCGGTGACCCACTCGCCCTCGGCCCACTCCTCGCCGGCGTAGCCGGCCTCTTCCTCGGCCAGCTGGGTCTCGCTCTTGATATCGATCCCCCACCCGGTCAGTCGGGCGGCCAACCGGGCGTTCTGGCCCTCCTTGCCGATCGCCAGGGATAGCTGGAAGTCGTGCACCACCACGGTGGCCTTGCCCGTCTCCTCGTCCAGCCTCACCTCTTTGACCCGGGCCGGCTGCAACGCCCGCATCACGAAATCCGAGGGCTCCTCGGAGAACTCGACGATGTCGACCTTCTCGCCCCGAAGCTCGTTGGTGACCATGCGGACCCGCGCGCCGCGGGCGCCCACGCACGCACCGACGGGGTCGACGTTGTTGTCGTTCGACCAGACGGCGATCTTCGTCCGGTGGCCCGGCTCGCGGGCTGCGGCCTTGATTTCGACCACGCCGCTGCCGATCTCGGGCACTTCCAGCTCGAACAGCCGCTTGATGAGGCCCGGATGCGTGCGGCTCACGACGATCTGCGGGCCTTTGCTCGTCTTGCGCACCTCGACGATGTAGGCCTTGAGGCGGGCGCCGTGCTCGTAGCGCTCGTAGGGAACCTGCTCAGCCTGCGGGAGCAGCGCCTCGACCTTGCCGAGGTCGAGCAGCGTGTAGCGATTGTCGCTCTGCTGGATGATCCCGGTGACGATGTCGCCCTCGCGGCCGGCGTACTCCTCGTACTTCTGGTCCCGTTCGACTTCGCGGATCCGCTGGAGGATCACCTGCTTGGCGGTCTGCGCGGCGATGCGGCCGAAATCGTCGGGCGTGTCATCCCATTCACGGGTGACGTTGCCGTCCTCGTCGAGATCCTGGGCGTACACGCGGATCTCGCCCGTGTCGGGGTCGATGGTGACGACCGCCTCCTCGGCGGCTTTGGGCATGCGCTTGTAGGCGGCCACCAGCGCATTGGCCAGGGCGTCGAGCAGGACCTCGGGGGCGATCTGCTTGTCGGAGGCAATCTGCTGCAGCGCCTCCATGAAAGCGAAGGTGTCTTTCATGACGCCGCCTTTTTCTTGTTGTCAGTTTTCTTGGCGCCCGTCCGGGGCGAGGTCTTCTTGGCGCCCGTCCGGGGCGATGTCTTCTTGGCGCCCGTCCGGGGCGACGGCTGACCCGGCTTGGGCGTGGGCCCCCATTCGAAAACGGTGCGGGCACGATCAATGTGGTCGTAGGTGATGCGGCGGCCGCCGAGGACGATGCCGTCGTCGTCGGCGCTCTCCAGAACGGCCTGCACCCGGCGCTCGCTGCCGGCCTCGCCGGTGGGCTCGCCCGTGGTGCGGACGGTGATCAAGGTGCCGACGGCCCGGCGGAAGTGCTCGGGCGTGCGCAGCGGGCGCTCGAGGCCGGGGGTGGTGACTTCGAGGGTGTAGCGCCCGGGAATCGGGTCGCGTTCGTCGAGGACGTGCGACAGGCGGTTGCTGACCTTGGCCAGCCGGTCGGCATCGACCCCGCCGTGGGCGTCGACCGCGACCCGGAGGAGACCGGGCTTCACCTCGCAGTCGAACAGCTCGAGTCCTTCGGCGCTGAGAACGGGCTCGATGAGCGCGCGCACAGCTTCGGCCTGGCTCATCTCACACCTCCTCTGGTCAAGGACCGAATAAAAAACGTGGGCCAAGCCCACGTTCAACAACCCCCGGTCGAACCGGAACACCTGCGTTACAGCGGGGGCGATTATAGCGAGGCCGCCACGCTTTCGACGGCGACGTCCGTGCGTGCGCCCGTGGCCCGGTCCTTCCGTTCGACCACGCCGTCGGCCAGCCCGCGACGGCCGACGACGAGTTGCACCGGCACCCCGAGGAGGTCGGCGTCGGCGAACTTCACCCCGGCAGAGACGTCGCGGTCGTCGTACAGGACAGCGACGCCGGCGGCGACGAGGGCCCCGTAGAGGTCGTCGGCCTCCGCCTCGGTTCCCCGCAGCGCGATCAGGTGGACGCCGTAGGGCGCCAGGGCCGCCGGCCAGACGAGGCCGCCGTCGTCGTGATGGGCCTCGGCCACGACCGCGATCAGACGGCTCAGACCGACGCCGTAGCAGCCCATCCAGAACGGCGCCTCGGCGCCCGATTCGGACCGGAACGTGCCTGCGGGCAGGCGGTTGGAGTACCGATCGCCGAGTTGGAAGGCGTGACACACCTCGACAGCCTGAACGAGCCCGAGGGCGTCGCCACAGGTCGGGCACGGGTCGCCGGCCTCGATGGCGGTGAGGGGCGCCCACTCGTCGACGGCGAAGTCGCGGCCGAGCACGGCGTTGGTCACGTGGTGGTCGTCGCGGTTGGCGCCCGTGGCCCAGTACCGGTTGAAGTTCGTGCTCACGTCGGCCACCACGCGAACACCGTGGGCCTGGAGACCCATAGGCCCGATGTAGCCCTTGATCAGGTGGGGGTGGCCGGCGAAGTCCTCGCGCGCAAAGGCGCGCCATCCGACCCTGGGCTGGACCTCGCGGTCGCCGGGGACCAGGGCGAGGAGGGGGTTGCCGTCCTCGTCGAAGAACGCGATGCACTTGAGCATCCCCGCCGCCGTGAGGCTGTGCCCTGCCTCCCCAGCCGGCGGGCTGTGTCCCGCGAAATACTCCACCACCGCGTCGACGCCGGGGCGGCCCGGCGTGTGGTGCTCGATCATCGGGGTGGGCAGGTTCATCAGGGTTTGCGCCGCCGGCGCCCGCCCCAGCTCGAC
>JACDEA010000301.1 GCA_013816725.1 Actinomycetota bacterium | reverse complement strand
GTCCTGCGCCAGGCCGCTCTGGCCGAACCGACCGTGCAGTTCCGCACCGGCGTCGGCGTCGACGGGCTCACGTCGTCGGCTCCCGGCCGCATCGACGGCGCTGCGCTCCACACCGGCGAGCGGGTCGAGGGCGACGTCGTCATCGCGTCCACCGGGCGCCGGGGCGACGTGCCCGGCTGGCTCGACGCCCACGGCATCGCGGTCCCCGAGACCGTGCGCGAGAGCGGCCTGATGTACCTCACCCGCTGGTACCGGTTGCCGCCAACGCGGGACTTCGACCTGGCCAAGCTGGGCGGCGACCTCCAGTTCGTGAAGTACCTCGCCGTTCCCGGCGACGGCCACACGCTGTCAGTCACCCTCGCCATCCGGCCCGACGACAAGGACCTCCGCAACGCGCTCAGCGCCGCCGCCGGATTCGAGGCGGCCTGCCGGGCGCTGCCCGGGCCCGACCAGTTCTTCACCGGCGAGCCGCTCGAGCCCATCGGCGACGTCCGCCCGATGACCGGCCTGCTCAACCGCGTCCGCCGTTTCAGCGACGACAACGGCGAGCCCACCGTCCTCGGTTTCCACGCCATCGGCGACGCCCACACCTGCACCAACCCGCTCTACGGCCGCGGGTGTTCGCTGGCCATGGTCCAAGCCGTCCTCCTCGCCGACGCCACCGCGGCCAACCCTGGCGACCCCCACCGGCGCGCCGTCGACTACGAGGCGGCGTGCAAGCGCGAGGTCGAGCCGTGGTTCGACGTGTCGGTGCAGATGGACAAGGCCGGTGCCGACCCCACCGGCTTCGTGGCCGACGGCGGCGCGGGCAACCGCATGGCCGCGCTGTTCGTCGCCGCCGCCACCGATCCCATCATCGGCCGGGGCCTGGCCCGGTTCTGGAACCTGCTGGCCACGCCGGCCGACATGATGACCGACGGCGAATTGCTCAACCGCATGGCCGAGGTCATGGCCAACCCCGACGCCTATCCCGTCCCCGAGCGCGAAGGCCCGTCCCGCACACAACTGCTCGCAACCCTGGAGGCCGCATGAAGCTCACGACCGACGGCGACATCGAACTGCAGGTCGAGGAGGCGGGCGACAAGGACGCCCCCGCGGTGGTGTTCAGTCACGGGTGGCCCGAGCTGGCCTACTCGTGGCGTCACCAGTTACCCGCCATGGCCGGCGCCGGCTACTACGCGGTGGCGCCCGACCAGCGCGGCTACGGCAAGTCCAGCCGTCCTGAAGCGATCGACGACTACAACATCGTCCACCTCACCGACGACCTCGTCGCCCTTCTCGACGCCGTCGGCAAGGAGAAGGCCGTCTTCGTGGGCCACGACTGGGGGTCGATGGTCGTGAGCCAGATGGCGTTGCTACACCCCGACCGCGTCGCCGGCCTCGTCAACATGAGCGTGCCGTTCCTGCCGCGCGGCGAGGTCCCGCCCACGACGTTGTTCCGCCAGCTGTTCGGCGACACCTTCTTCTACATCCTGTACTTCCAGGAGCCCGGCGTGGCCGACGCCGACCTGGGCCGCGACCCGGCCACGACCATGCGCCGCTTGCTGGCCGGCGTCAAGATCCGCGAGGGCGACACCCTCGACGCCACCGGGCTCTCGTCCCCCGACCCGAACGCCGGATTCATCGACCGCATCCCCGAGCCCGACGGCCTGCCCGACTGGCTCTCGCAGGAGGAACTCGACTTCTACGTGGCCGAGTTCACCCGCACGGGCTACACCGGCGGCGTGAACTGGTACCGGAACTTCGATCGCAACTGGGAGCTGACCGCCGCGGTGGCCGGCGCCAAGGTCGCCGTGCCGTCGCTGTACATCGCCGGCAAGCAGGATCCGGTGGTGCTGATGTCACCGCCCGGCGTGGGCGACGCCTTCCTCAGCGATCACAAGGGCAACCTCATGATCGACGACGCCGGCCACTGGGTGCAGCAGGAGAAACCAGCCGAAGTCAACGCCGCGCTGCTCGACTTCGTGAACGACGTGTACGCAAAGCCGGCCTCGTGACCAAGCCGCTGAACTTCGGCGTGTTCTACGCGCCGTTCCACCCCGTCGGCCAGGACCCCACGCTCGCGCTGGAGTACGACCTCGAGCGGGTCGCCGAGCTGGATCGGCTGGGGTTCGACGAGGCGTGGGTCGGCGAGCACCACTCCGGCGGCTACGAGATCATCGCCAGCCCCGAGATCTTCATCGCCGCCGCCGCCGAGCGCACCAAGCACATCAAGCTGGGCACCGGCGTGGTGTCGCTCCCCTACCACCACCCGTGGCTCGTGGCCGACCGCATCGTGCAGCTCGACCACATGACGCGCGGCCGCGTGATCTTCGGGGCCGGCCCCGGCGCGCTGCCCACCGACGCGTTCATCATGGGGATCGACCCCGTCGACCAGCGCCGGATGATGGAAGAGAGCCTCGAGGCGATCCTGGCCTTGTGGCAGAGCGACGAGCCGGTGAACCGCGAGACCGACTGGTTCAAGCTGCGCGACGCCCGACTGCAGGTGCGTCCGTACTCGCACCCACATCCCGAGGTCGCGGTGGCCGCCATGATCTCGCCGTCGGGCCCGCGCCTGGCCGGCCGCCACGGCGTGTCGCTGGTGTCGCTGTCGATGTCGGTGTTCGAAGGCTTCGCCGCCATCGGCAAGGCGTGGTCCGTGGTCGAGGAGCAGGCCAAGGCGGTGGGCCGTCCGGCGCCCGACCGCGACACGTGGCGGGTACTGGGCACGATGCATATCGCCGAGACGCGCGACAAGGCGCGTGAAGAGTGCGTGCACGGGCTTCAGGACTTCGCCAACTACTTCGGCGGCGGCGCCGGCTTCGTTCCGCTCGCAGCGGAGGTAGACGGACCGCCCAAGACCGGGCGCGACTTCGTCGAGCAGTACGTCGAGGGCGCCAAGGGTGGCGTCGTCATCGGCACGCCCGAGGACGCCATCGAGTACATCAAGAAGTTGCTCGAGCAGTCGGGCGGGTTCGGCACGTTCCTAATGCTCGGACACGACTGGGCCGATTCGGCGGCGACAATGAACTGCTACCGGCTGATGGCCCGTGAGGTCATCCCCCATTTCAAGGGCCGCCTCACCGCTCCCAAGGCCTCGCACGAGTGGGCCACCGGCAAGCGCAACGAGATCTTCGGTCGGGCCGGCCAAGCCATCGTCAACGCCATCCAAGACCATGTCGCGGAGACCGCCAAGTGAGAGCGGTCGCGCTGCGCGATGGCGAACTGATCGTCCGCGACGACGTGCCCGATCCCACGCCCGAGTTCGGCCAGGTGCTCGTCGAGGTCAAGGCCTGCGGGATCTGCGGGTCGGACCTGCACTTCGCCAAGCACGGCCACGAGATGCTGGCGTTGGGCGCCGAGATGGGCGGCGTGCCCGCCGTCATCGCCGAAGCCATGCGCCCGGACGTGAGCCGCGACATCTTCATGGGCCACGAGTTCGCCGCCGAGGTCCTCGACAGCGGACCGGACACAACGGGCCCGGCCGCCGGCACGATCGTGACGTCGATCCCGGTGATGCTCAGCATGAGCGGCATGCGCGACCTGGCGTACAGCAACGAACTCCCGTCGGGCTACGGCGAGCGCATGCTGCTGTCGGTGCCGATGCTCGTGGAGGTGCCCAACGGCCTCGACCCGCGGCACGCCGCGCTCACCGAGCCGATGGCCGTGGGGCTGCACGCGGTCAACCGCTCGGGCATCAAGCCGGGCGAGGGCGCGCTGGTGCTCGGGTGCGGACCGGTCGGCCTGGCGGTGATCGCCGCCCTCAAGCTGAAGGGCATCGAGCCGATCGTGGCGTCGGACTTCTCAACGG